>JANMDL010000032.1:0-6272 GCA_031376295.1 Chitinophagales bacterium | reverse complement strand
CGGGACCTGTGGCCGGGGCGTTGCTGGCGGCATTGGTGTATAAGCTGATTACGGGGTAGAGGTATTGTATAAACCATGCTGCAGCCATTAGTTAAAATATATCCAGACCTTAATAAACTAACTGCACCAGAATAGTAAAAGCAGGTTACTTTTTTATTTAAGACTGAGGAGTCGGTTATGTTACAATTTTGTTCACAAAAAACTCTTGTTCACAAATAGTAAACAGGCTGGTTTTGTGAACAGTATTACGGTTTTTGTACAATGTTGTATAAGTTCAGGAATTTGTAACTTAATAACATACGGATTTCCCACCCGACAGAATCAGCATATCAGCACATTATCTCATTAGCAAATCATTTCCCCAACTCCTTCACCAGTCTTTCCAATTCTTTCACCCTTTTTTCAAGTTCGGGCAGGCTGCGTGCAGCTACCTGGCTGCGCAGGGCTGCGGTATAATCAAAAGCCGGTGAGCCGGTAACGGTGGTATTGGGTACTTTTATGGTTTTGCTTACGCCGCTCTGTGCATTTATTTTACTGCCATCAGCTATTTGTATATGACCCACAATACCAGCCTGGCCGCCAATCATTACACCATTGCCTATTTTGGTACTGCCGCTTACACCGGCCTGCGCTGCTATTACACTGAAATTGCCCACTTCCACATTGTGTGCTATCTGCAGCAGGTTATCCAGCTTGGCGCCTGATTTTATTAATGTGCTGCCCATAGTGGCCCGGTCAATAGCAGTGTTGGCGCCAATTTCCACATCATCCTCAATTACCACATTGCCTATTTGCGGTACTTTTTTAAAAGTGCCATCGGCCAGTGGAGCAAAGCCAAATCCATCGGCACCAATAATTGTTCCGGCGTGGATGATAACATTGCTGCCGATAATACAATCGTGGTAAATTTTTACCCCCGGATGCAGGATGGTATTTTTTCCGATGATAACATTGCTGCCAAGATACACACCTGGGAATATTTTACTGCCTTCCCCTACAATCACTTTTTCGCCGAGGTAGGCAAAAGCACCGATAAATACATTGTCGCCCATTTTAGCGGTGGCGTGAATATAGGCTGGCTCTTCTATGCCTGTCATCTGTTGTGTTTGCAATTGCTGGTACTGGTCCAGTAAAGCGGCAAAAGCACTGTAAGCATCCGGCACCCGAATCAGCGTAGCGTTAACGGATTGTCTCAGTTCCTGTGCTTCATTGATGATAATAATGGATGCCTGTGTAGTGTAGATAAATTCCTCATACTTTTGGTTGGCCAGAAAAGCGAGTTGCCCCGGGCCGGCTTCTTCAATTTTACCAAAAGAATCAACAGAAACAGCAGCATCGCCTTCGATTTTGCCTCCAATCATCATAGCTATTTGCGCAGCAGAAAATTGCATAATAAAATTTCAGTTTAATAGTTGCCGGTATTTTTTAAGTTCAAAGTTTAAAGGTTTAAAAAAGTTTGGGTTCGCCACATTCCTCATTCTTTATTCCTCCTTCGTACTTGTTAAAGTTCGAAGTTTAAAAGTCCCCCATTCTTAATTCTTAATTTTTAATTCCTTATTGCTCATTCCTTCAGGTAACAAATGTAATATTTTTTAACCTTGCCCATCAGGTTTTGATGTATCAGGGCATTGTCCACCTCCGAAATGTCTTTTACCGTACCATCTTTAAATAAAATACGGATATGCTCATCTTCAAAGTTGTAAGTACTGCTTACGGCCTGCCCCGTAAATGCCAGCCAACCGGCATCTGCTGCACTGATAGACAGTTTTGCAGCAACTTTGGCTGCTTTCTCCTCCAGCAATTCCTGCGGTACCGGCTCACCGTAGTATTTTACTTTCAGCAAATCCCTGTTCAACAGGCCATTGCACAAAGCAGACAGTACCACATCCTCATGGTGGCACCATTGCTTAATAGCAGCCATAACATCATAATCGTCAATACAGCAAAATTCAAACAGTAGCTGCTCTACATCCTGCAGGGTGGCATTGTTAATACTGAGAAATATGTTTAAAAAAGGTGAAGGAGCTGCTGCTTTTATCGCTTTGGCTCTTTTTATAATGCGCCGCATCATCTGCTCGGCACAAAGTACTGTTTTATGCAGGTACACCTGCCAGTACATCAGCCTTCGGGAAACCAAAAATTTCTCAATACTGTAAATGCCCTTTTCCTCCACCATCAGCTCGCCATTGTGTACCGTCAGCATCTTTAAAATACGGTCGTAGCCAATTACCCCTTCGCTTACACCAGTAAAAAAGCTGTCCCGGGTAAGGTAATCCATCCTGTCCACATCCAATTGACCGCTCACCAGCTGGTGCAGAAATTTTTTTGGGTGCTGGTTGGTAAAAATATCTATGGCCATCTGCAACCTGCCTTCAAACTGCCGGTTCAGTTCCTCTATCACCAGCAGCGAAATAGCCTCGTGGTGTATGTCTTCAATAAGCACCTGCTCCAGCGCATGGCTGTATGGTCCGTGGCCAATGTCGTGCAGCAAAATGGCTATTTTGGCAGCCTGCTCTTCTTTATGGGTAATGTCAACCCCTTTTCGCTTTAGCTCTGTAAGTGCATTGCCCATTAAATGGTAAGCCCCCAGCGAATGATGCAGACGGGTATGCACCGCACCCGGATACACCAGTAATGCCATGGCCATTTGGTGAACCCGGCGCAGGCGCTGGTAATAAGGATGGGCCACTATTTTAAAAACAAGTTCATCATCTATAGTGATAAAACCGTAAACAGGATCGTTGATTATTTTGCGGAAAGACATTTGGCTCAAAACTTGATTGGTGATTATATAAAATGTTAAATGTTTATTATGATGCAGCAAAAGTACAAAGGCTGTTCCGAATACATTAGATTTGCTTATACTTGTATTAAACCACACTACTGCGTATAGAAGCTATTTTTTACATTTCGGGTTGATTTTTTAGGAATTCAGGATGAAAATCTTCCTTATTTTGCCGTCAATCAGCCTTTTTATCAATCATTAAAATAAACAACAGTGCCATGAGCGATGTAAAAATACTATGGGTAGATGATGAAATAGACAGTTTGAAGAGCCAGATTATGTTTTTAGAGAACAAAGGCTATAATGTGGCAACCAAAACCAATGGCTTTGATGCAGTGGACTATGTAAAAGGCAACCAGCTTGATATTGTGCTGCTGGATGAAAGTATGCCTGGCATTACCGGCCTGGAAACCCTGCAGCAGATAAAGGAGGTGAACAGCAACCTGCCCGTGGTAATGATAACCAAAAATGAAACGGAAAACCTGATGGATGAAGCCATCGGCAGCCAGATTAGCGATTACCTGATAAAGCCGGTAAATCCCAACCAGGTGCTGCTGAGCATTAAAAAAATTGTAGACAACAAGCGGCTCGTAGCCGAAAAGACAACTTCTAACTACCAGCAGGAGTTCAGAAACCTGTTTATGGCGCTCAACAGCAATCCCAATTACACAGAGTGGATGGATCTGTACAAAAAACTGATCTTCTGGGAGCTGGAAATGGAAAAAAGCGACAGCCCCGAAATGCAGGAAGTTTTTCAAACACAAAAAACGGAGGCCAATACAGAGTTTTTCAAATTCATCAGCAGGAATTACTCGTCCTGGGTAAATGCAAAAAGTACCGATAGCCCCATTATGAGCCATAACCTGATGCAGTTTAAGGTATTGCCGCATCTTGAAAAGGGTAAGCCCCTGTTTTTTGTACTGATTGATAACCTGCGGTACGACCAGTGGAAAACCATACAACCCATTTTTGCAGAAAGCTTCCGCATACACGAGGAAGAAACTTTTTACGCCATATTGCCCACTGCTACTCAATACAGCCGCAATGCCATCTTTGCCGGTATGCGCCCGATAGACATTGAAAAGCAATTTCCGCAGCAATGGAAGAACGATGATGAAGAAGGCGGGAAAAACCTGTTTGAAGAAGATTTTTTTAAAGCCCAACTGAAAAGACTTGGTAAAGGGGACTTAAAATACTCCTATACAAAAATTGTAAATAATCACGAAGGGCAAAAATTAGTTGACAATATCCACAACATGCTGCAGAACGACATCAACATTATTGTGTACAATTTTGTGGATATGCTGAGCCATGCCCGTACAGAGATGGAAGTGCTGAAAGAACTGGCGGGTGATGAAACAAGTTACCGCAGCATTACACAAAGCTGGTTTGAGCACAGCCCGCTGCACCAGGCGCTGAAAAAAATTGCAGATAAAAAAATAACCGTAATAGTAGGTACCGACCATGGGAGTGTAAGGGTAAAAACGCCGGGTAAAATTATTGGTGACAAACAAACCACCGCCAACCTGCGTTACAAACATGGCCGTAATTTAAACTTCGACCCTAAAGATGTATTGGCATTTAAGGATCCGAAGGAAGCCGGATTACCGGTACCTAACGTAAACTCATCATTTGTTTTTGCTAAGGGAGATATTTATTTGTGTTATCCCAATAATTACAATCATTTTGCCAATTACTACCGCAACACATTTCAGCATGGCGGGGTAAGCCTTGAAGAAATGATTATACCGGTTATACGGATGACTAATAAATAGCGGTATTCATTGATATGAATGGCTGCCATACGCATGCCCAGTAAAAAGCTTCATGCTTCATAATCATTGTCTTTCCTGCTCTTTAGCCCGATTATACAATTATATAGCCCAATCTCTCCACCTGTGGCGTATTGTGGTACTATTAATTTGGTATACCGGCCAAAACGCTTTGGTTTTGGTGTCACAAGCTTTGCTTCGTTATCATATTACTCCCGTCACCATGCCGGGAGTAAATTACTTTTCTATCACCCTCGGCGTTTCGCTCACCATCCAGGTGGCAAATATTTCTGATACCTTCCAGCTATGCCCGGCATATTTTGTGGGACGTGCAATGATATAATTTAAAAATTGCTCTAACTCGGTCCTGGTAGCAACCTGCATGGCATTAAACAATTTTTTGCCATCGTACAAGCCGCCTTTGATGAGTTGATTCTGGTCGGGCATCTGCTGCTGCATCACACTGCCGGTATAATGTATATCGCTTATCATCGAGTCGAGCAGTGCTGCCTCCTTCTCCCTTGTAAGCCAAAAAATATCTGCCGCAAATAAAAATTTCTCATCAGTTACCCTTGTAAATTCAATGGCATGTTTCGTCACATCCAGCAGTCGGCCGTTATAAGCAACCGGTACAGTAAGCCTCAGATACAGCAAATCACCTTCTTCAACCTGCTGGTTTTTGTACAGGTGTATGCCAAAATAATAATAATCTCCCTTAATGAGCTGGCACCTGCCCCAGCCAATTATGGCCGTATCCAGTTCAACACCCTGCTTAAAGCAATGTTTAAGCACCCCCAATTGCTTTTCTGCAATAGTTAGTGGTGAGGCATCGGGTAACATCACCTGTACAAGTGTGATGCTGTCATTCAGCTTTTGTATGTACCCTGTTATTTTAAAGGCAAAAACTTTTTCTGTTGTAATAGTTTGAGCCATCAGGCTTTTACAGCAAAACAACACGGCAATAAATACAATGATCCTGCGCATATTTTTTTAGTAAATGTATAAGCAAGCTATTTATTGGCAATCCGTACTGGTGGGTATTTGGGTTAAGAAGAAGTTAAAACAGTTCAAAGTTCCGGGTTCAAAGTATGGTTTGTGCTGAGCATAACCTTGAACTTTCAACTTTGCCCTCACTTCATCTCCATCCCCAAATTATACATTACAAAACTCCAGATGTCTGCCGCTTCCTCAATCTGTTTGCTGGTGGGCTTTCCGGTGCCATGCCCAGCCTTGCTTTCAATGCGTATCAGCATCGGGTTATTGCCTTTGTTGCATTCCTGCAGAGTGGCTGCAAATTTAAAGCTGTGTGCAGGTACAACCCGGTCATCGTGGTCGGCGGTAGTAACCAGTGTAGCAGGATAATTAGTGCCTGGTTTTAAATTGTGCAGTGGCGAGTAGCCATATAAATTCTTAAAATCCGCCTCGCTTTTATCGCTCCTCCCATACTCTACCGCCCAGGCCCAGCCAATGGTAAACTGGTGATAACGCAGCATATCCATTACGCCAACGGCAGGCAGTGCTACCTTAAACAGGTCCGGCCGCTGCGTCATGCAGGCGCCTACCAGCAAGCCGCCGTTGCTGCCACCACGTATCGCAATCTTACCTTTATTGGTGTATTTTTTTTCAATTAAAAATTCTGCTAAAATAGCGACATTGCGCAGGTAAACCATAAAAGCCGTGGAGCGCCAGCGCAAAATCCACTGGATATCCAAGGC
>JANMDL010000957.1:0-4308 GCA_031376295.1 Chitinophagales bacterium | reverse complement strand
CATTTACTTACTGGGATCGTACATCAGAAAATGTAATTGACCAGATTGACGTGGCTCCAAGTATCGGTATCGGCCGCCAGAATACCAACCTGATGACGCTGAAATCAAACGGTATACAGGCTTCATTAAACTTAGTTGTATTGAATGATAAAGACTGGATTTGGAACTTTACTGCCAACTTCAGCAAACAAAAGTCAATCGTTAGTGCTGTAGCCGGTGGTGCTGAAATTATTAAGCAATCTGCTGCAGGCAGTTCACAGTATGTAATTAAAGCAGGTGAAAAAATCGGTCAGATATACGGATACCTGTTTTTGAATGCTGTAGATCAGAAAGACAAAGATGGTAATTTATTTATACCAGCTACTGACCATGGTTTATATGAAGTAGCAAGCAATGGTTATGTGGTTAATAAAGCTACCAAGCAGCCTTATGCAAGTGCAGGCCGGTATACTTTGGGTGATCCAAATCCTAAATTCAACATGTCTTTCATCAATGAAATCAATTACAAAAAATTTGTAACACTTGGTTTCCAGTGGGATTGGGTATATAAAAGCAGTTTGTACAACCAAACCAAGGAGTGGATGTACAGGGATGGTATTCATGCAGATTATGCAAAGCCTGTTACCATTAATGGAGCGACTGAAGCATATACAGCTTTTTACCGGGGTGCTTATGCAGTACGCCAGGCAAATGGTACAAAGAGCTACTTCATGGAAGATGCTTCATTCCTGCGCCTGCGCAACATAGCCCTGGGTGTTGACCTGGCTAAGTTTATCAAAGTAAAAGGAATCAACAAAGTTCAACTGGTACTTTCTGGCCGCAACCTCATTACTGTAACCAAATACACTGGTTACGATCCTGAAGTAAGCTCAGGTACATCCAACTCAGCCTGGGATCGTGCTGTTGACCACAATACTATTCCAAACGTAAAAACCTACCAGGCAACTTTAAACCTTGGGTTTTAAGCTTAATAACTCTTAAATTGAAAAAGATGATAAAAAAACAATTAACAATATTACTTTTTGCAACGGCTGTTTTGGCCAGTTGCAAAAAAGACCTGGCGGTGCAGAATCCCAATAACCCCACTCCCAATTCGCTTAATAACGAAACAGGCCTTGCCCAGTTTGCAACCGGCGGTGTGTATATTACCGGTTTTAAAAACGTGAAGTATACAGATGGTGTATTTGGCCCCTTCTTTAGCGGTGCCATGGGTTTTCATGAGTTTATGGGCGATGTTGTTGGTGCTGATGCTGCCAATGCGTTCCTGAACCAGCTTGGCTGCCCCAACAAAGTAACATTTGACAATGCCACCAGTGTATTGAACCCCAATTCTCCCAATACACAGTATGCACTGATACGCCAGGCCAATACCAACCAGCAGGCGGGTAACAACTTCCTGTATTATGAGTGGGCCTATATGTACAATTTGATAGGTGCCTGTAACCTGATACTTGAAAAAGTAGAAACAGTTCCTCTTACCGGTGATGCCGCTTCTAAAAAAGCAGCTTTTAAGGCATGGGCTTACTGGTGGAAAGGTTTTGCTTACAGCCGTATCGGATCTATCTATTATGCTGGTCTTATCAATAACACATCATTTGCTACTAATGGCAATTATGTTACTAAAGAGAAGATTATTGAAGAAGCAAATATCAACCTGGACAAAGCTGTTGCTGCTGCCAATGCTGCCCCAAGTGCTGCAAATTTCACTGCTCAAATGGGAGTATTTGTACCGGCTATTTTCCAGGTTGGCCTGGGTAATCCCACAAGCCCTGCTGAACTGGCACGCAATGTAAGTACCATGAAGGCACGTAACCTGCTGGTAAATAAAACCGCAGCCAGCATGACAGCAGCCGACTGGGCTAACGTTCTTACTCTTGCCAATGCAGGTATTGCAGCAGGCGACAATGTGTTTACTGCACGTACCGATGTGCGTGGTGATTTGTATACTTCAGGCCAGATGGTAATGGGAAGAACGCAATCAAATATTGCTGGCGGTGCCACTTACAAACTGAGTGAGCGCTGGGTACAGGAGTTTAAAGCTGGTGATCAGCGTAAGATTCAGAATACAAAGATTACCACTCCTTATCTCGGTCAGGCAGACAGAGGAAATGCACACTTCACACGCTATGCACTGGTTGATGGCGGTACTGGTCTTTCAGGTGTGGCCATATATGCCAACACAACCCCGGGTGCCTATGAGTTGCATATTGCAGGTGATTATGAAGAAAATCAACTGATGAAGGCTGAAGCACTCATCAATACCAGCCAGATTAATCCAGGTCTTGCCATTATTGATGCCATCCGTGCCTCACAGGGGGCAGGCCTTGCTCCTGTTTCCGGTACTGGCTTAACATTGGCCCAGGCTAAGGAAGAGCTGCGCAGGGAGCGCCGCATTGTTTGCGCTTTCCGTGGTATTTCTTTTTACGATGCCCGCCGCTGGGGTGTAAGCGAACCAGTATCGGCAGGTGGTGGCCGTACAGGCTGCACCTTATTAACCAATACTGGTGTATTAAGCACCAATGGCTCTATTGATTATGGTTACCTCGATTATTGGGATGTACCCGGTAACGAATTAACCTATAATCCTCCTGCAGCAGGCAGTGCAGCCATAAAAAATCCAAAACAATAAATAAATAATAAAGCAAGCCAGCACAACAAGTGCTGGCTTACTTTATTTAAAACGAATGGCTATGAAATTTTTATTAACTTCTATTGCTGTTTTATTGGCAGGCCATATCATGGCACAGTCTGCCAACTCCCGTTCATCAATAACCACCAAATCAAGCAGCACAGGTTTTTTGGTGATGCTTATTGATAAAGATGGCAAGCCATTTACCTATGGCAATTCTGATGTGGAGGGCAATCCTTTTTTTAATGAAAGCTGGGGCCGGGTAAACCTGAAAGTTACCAATGGTAATATATATAAAGATGTAAAAGCAAGGCTGAATACGTACAACAACTACCTGCACTTTATGAACGATAAAGGTGCCGAAATGTACCTGGAAGCCAGTGAAGTAAGCCGGGTGGAAATGCTTGATTCAGTAAAAAAGGACAGCGTACTGGTGAGCTTTGTAAAATTAGCCATAACTGAAAACGGAAAAGATGTTTCTTATTTTTACAAAGTACTTTCCGAAGGCAAAATAATGTTGCTGGAACGCCAGCGTAAGAAGATAAAGGAAAACAAGGCCCTCTACTCTGGGGAGATAAAAAGGTTTTATGAGCAGTATGAAGACTATTATGTTTTTGCTGCAAATGCGCTTGCCCCGCTAAAGCGTAAGGAATCTTTCTGGCAACCGCTGATGGAAGACAAATGGGCCGACATTCAGACTTATGCAGGCAAGAACGATGTTGGGTTCAAGTCGCTGGGCGATATTGCAACGATTGTAACCTTTTACAACTCGCTTTTTTAGCGGCACTCCCTGTACTATAGTTGTTATTTTCCGCAGGTAAAAAATTTTGTGTAGTTTTATATTGTCATTAATATCAGAAACTCCTTTAAAATTTGTTGTTGTGAAAATAATACTGATTTTATTTCTTTTGTTAGCCGGAAACACCCATGCGCAATTTCTTGCGGATGCTGCAAGACCCCTGCCACGTACATTTGCAAGAACGCTGCCCATTACAGGGGATGGCAAACAGTTTACAGGTCAGAATGCCGAAATAGCAGGCACTCCTTTTTTTATTGAAAACTGGTGCAATACCAACCTGCAACTGACCAATGGCGATGTGTTTAATGTGCCAAAGGCAAAGCTGGATGTTATGAATAATACGCTTCACTATATCGATAGCCGTGGAGCTGAGATGTTTGTAGAAGCAAAAGAATTAAAACGGGTGGAGTTTACTGTGGACAGTGTGCTGTACAGCTTCAGAGTACATGCTATGGTAAAGGGAGGCAAAGAAGTGGCTGCTTTTTACGAAGTATTGGCAGAGGGGAAAATCACATTGCTGAAGCAGGTTAAAAAACAACTGGAGGAAAATAAAAACAGTTTTACCCAGGAAGTAAAAAAAGAGATAGTAACAAAAGAAACAGGATATGTTTTTTTTAATGAAACACTTACCCCGGTTAAATTCAAAGAATCTTTCTGGCAGGCTATGATGGAGGATAAATGGGCTGCCATCCAGGCATTTACCGGGCAAAACGATCTTGATTTTAAATCATTGGGTGATGTGCAGAAAATAGTTTCTTACTACAACACAGTTCAATAACTGCCACCTTTTTTTGCCGGAGTAAAACTGGTAATCTGTTTCAGGGAACCTGATTTTTCTGAGCCTGTTAAGCACTATACAATCTTTATTCATACCTTCAAT
>JANMDL010000930.1:0-5543 GCA_031376295.1 Chitinophagales bacterium | reverse complement strand
AAACCTGCCAGCCGCTGGTACAGTTTTGTAAAAGGAATCAGCAAATGGGCTATGGCCGATGTGTTTGCCATCAGCATATTTGTAGCTTTCCTTGGTGCCAGGGCCATGCAGAATACCAAGGCTGAACTGCTGCCCGGCTTTTACTATTTTGCGGCCTATGTGCTGGTAAGTGCCACTATTGCTGCATTGCTGGGTAAATTAATGGGCAGGCCAGCTTCAAACAATACATAAATTGCCGATATTTGCAATGCTTAACAGGCTCGGCACACAATGATTGGCAGCCGGTAACCAAATAATGACCATTTTGCAATGAAGGATTTTCAGTTTATCACCAGCTCGCATCCCAGTTATATTGAAGGATTATACAACGATTTTGTAAAAGACCCCAACAGTGTGGATGAAGACATGCGGAGCTTTTTTAAGGGCTTTGATTTTGCTGTACTGAACAATGCTGCAGCCCCTGTAAATGGCGCTGCTGCTGCTGTTTCAACTACTGCACCTGTTGAAGCAGGCATGCTGGATAAGGAATTTGCCGTGTACAAATTAGCCAGGGCCTACCGCAAAAAAGGGCACCTGGTAGCCAAAACCAATCCCATTCGTGAGCGCAAAGACCGTGGTGCTATGCTCGACCTGGTAAATTTTGGCCTTAGCGAAGCCGACCTCAGCACCGAATTTGAAGCGGGGAAATTTTTTGGCCTGGGTAAAACCAGCCTGAAGAACATTATCAGCCACCTGCAAAAATGCTATACCAATCATGTGGGGGTGGAATACAGCGCACTGAACGATATTACAAAAATAGAATGGCTTGCCCGTGAAGTGGAAACTACCCTGATGCGCCCATTGCCGCTGGAACAGAAAAAACGCATCCTGCTAAAACTGAACGAAGGGGTGATGTTTGAAAAATTTCTGCACACAAAATACATCGGGCAAAAACGCTTTAGCCTTGAGGGTGGCGAAACCACCATTGCTGCGCTGGATGCCATCATTAATACTGCCGGTAACAATGGCGTGCATGAAGTGGTGATTGGCATGGCGCACCGTGGCAGGCTGAATGTGCTGGCCAACATAATGGGCAAAACCTACGACAATATTTTCAGCGAGTTTGAAGGGGCTTCCACACCCGATACCACCATGGGCAGCGGCGATGTAAAGTACCACCTCGGTTTCAGCAGCGTGGTGCAAACGGCCGATAACAAAGAAATGTACCTCAAGCTTTGCCCCAACCCATCACACCTGGAAGCGGTGGATCCTGTAGTGGTTGGTTTTGCAAGGAGTAAAGCAGATGTATTGTACGATAGTGATTACGATAAAATTCTCCCCATCCTTATCCATGGCGATTCATCTGTAGCAGGGCAGGGCATTGTATACGAAATATTGCAAATGAGCAATCTCCCGGGTTATTATACGGGTGGCACCATCCATTTTGTAATCAATAACCAGATTGGGTTTACCACCGATTTTGACGATGCCCGCAGTGCCGATTATTGTACTTCGGTAGCAGCCATGGTGCAGGCACCTGTACTGCACATCAACGGTGATGACGCAGAAGCGGTGGTAAAAGCCAGCGAAATTGCCACCCGCTACCGCCAGGAATTTAATAGTGACATTTTTATTGATATGGTGTGCTACCGCAAGCATGGCCACAACGAGGGCGACGAACCCAAATTTACCCAGCCGCAACTGTACGCACTTATCGACAAGCACCTGAACCCGAGAGAAGTGTACGCACAATACCTGATGCAGAATGGCGAAGCCGATGCCCAGGCAATGGCCAAGGAAATGGAGCAGGGCTTCTGGAGCCAGTTGCAGGAGCGGCTGGATGATGTAAAACAAAACCCGCTGCCCTACACGTACCAAAAACCAGAAGAGTGGTGGAAGAGCCTGCGCCGGGCTAAGGCCGATGATTTTGATGCTTCACCGGTTACCGCCATCAGCGAAGCAGATTTTACCATGTTGTACAATGGCCTGATGAAATGGCCCACTGAATTTAAGCCCCTGCGCAAGGTGGATAAAATGATACAGGACAAATTGAAACTGTTATCTGATGAGCAAAAGGTTGACTGGGCCACCGGCGAACTGCTGGCATACAGCAGCCTGCTGGTAAGTGGTATGGATGTACGCATGAGCGGGCAGGATGTAAAGCGGGGAACCTTCAGTCACCGCCATGCAGTGCTGTATGATGAGCAAACCAATGAGGGCTACAACCGCCTCAATCATTTTAAAGAAGGACAGAAACCCTTCCGCATATTTAATTCATTGCTGAGTGAATATGCTGTGCTGGGCTTTGAATACGGATACAGTATGGCCAACCCCAATGCGTTGGTTATTTGGGAGGCCCAGTTTGGCGATTTTTGCAATGGTGCCCAAACAATTATCGACCAGTTTATTGCTGCTGCAGAAACAAAATGGCAGCGCATGAATGGTACGGTAATGCTGCTGCCGCATGGCTACGAAGGGCAGGGCCCCGAGCACAGCAGCGCCAGGATGGAACGCTTTTTGCAAATGTGTGCCGAGCTGAATATGGTAATTACCAATATTACCACAGCAGCCAACTTTTTTCATGCCCTGCGCAGGCAACTGGCATGGCCCTTCCGCAAGCCATTGATAAATTTTGCACCAAAGGCCAACCTGCGCCATGCAGGTACATACAGCACCGTAAGCGAATTTACCAGCGGCGGTTTTAAGGAAGTGATTGACGATGCTTTTGTAAAAGATGCAGCAGCAGTTAAAAAAGTATTACTCTGCAGCGGTAAAATGTATTTTGACCTGGCCGAGCGCCAGCAGAAAGAGAACCGCAGCGATGTGGCCATCATCAGGCTGGAGCAGATTTATCCGTTGCCGCAAAAGCAATTAGACGAACTGTACAAAAAATACGGAAAAGCCATCTGGTACTGGGTGCAGGAAGAGCCGCTGAACATGGGTGCAGCATCCTTCCTCAGAATGAACGTAAAAAACATCAACTTTTACGTCATCAGCAGGCAGGCAAGTGCAGCTACGGCCACAGGCTATGCCAAAATTCATGCGCAGGAACAGGGAGAAATTATCAGTACGGCCTTTAGTATTTAGAGGTTGGTTGCTTTAACCCGGATTTTACTGTATATGCAAGTTGACAGTTTGCTTATAAAACTCAACTGCAAAGCAAGAGGATTTTAATAATGCAACATATTGATTACCCGTGTTATTTTTCACCAATAAGCTGTCAAAATATAAGGTTATTTTTGAAATTTACCTAAATCACATCAACTGAAAAATTTGGTGGAATACATATTGTACTGATTTTTGCTGCTTATTTTTGCAGATTTTTTTGTTTTATTAAAATAAATAATTATATTTGAATGCTGATTGTAGTGGAATTTAGACTTGTTTGTTAATCCTATATGTAGTATAAACAAAACTCTATCGGCCTTTATTAACATCTAAAATTATTCAAAATGAACACACTTAAATTGTATTTGTTATTATTTACAGTAATGACAAGCGTAATTCTCTCATGTTCGAAAGAACAAAAATCAAGTAAAATTGCATCTAACACCATTTTAAAAAATGGACAGGGATTATCTCCAAGTAATTCAAAGGCAACACGATTAGCAAAACAAATTCAAGTAACCAATCCTGAGACTGGAGCAGTAAGTATTTATTTTGATTGCAGAGAGCCTGGCAGGAGTTGTGATGTGGGGGAAGATGACGTTCCTTCACCTGATGGAGGTGGGGAAACAAGAGTTGTTAATGAGTCTCTTAATTCAGAAAGAAAAGCAATAGGGAATTATTTAAGCACGAAAAATTCAGAATATGTTTTGAATTACCTAAACGAAAATAAAGGGTCCCTATCCAGAATTTTTCCAAAATTCTTTGATGCTGATTTGGGTAGAGAATTAAAGTCAGGAAAATATGAATTTCTAATCGATTATAATAGTATCGCCGTAGTGCAAAATACAAAACTTAAAGAACCTCTTTTTGTATATTCTTATTTAGATATGTTTGGCTTTGATGAGATAGAGATTGAAAGTGGAGGGAGGGTCGCAAAAATAAATACACAAACTGGAGTAGTTGAATGTTTGGACTCTGGAAATAACTGCAAAATTTCCGCCAGACGCCAATGGGTTAATGTCGCTAAGCCAAATTACTTAAAAATTATCGAAAAGGAATTCGGGAAAGCTTTGGCTGCACAGGTATATGATGGAACATATTTAATTTTTGACAGCCGCAAGAGAATTGAAATTCGGCCTGCAGTAAAAGAGGGAGAAGTATATTATATACTAAAGTAAATTGTAAAAAAAAGGGGTATTTTATTCAAATACTCCTTTTTTATAAAAAAAATGATGATAAAAAGAATCAGTAACCCAGTGATTTTTTTATGCTTGTTTTCATGTAAGTATTCAGTGTATACAGAGAATAAGTTATTTAAGATTACAGAAAAGCCCATAAATACTTCTGGGATTATAGAGTACAAAAAAAATATTGACTATTCTAATAGGTTTGGATATGTTGCTATTGGAGCAAATCAATATTTAACTAATATAACTAAAGATCAACATCTTATAATGTGCAACCTTGCTGATGGGAAAGTAATAACCCATGAATTGAATGTTGATTTGCCAAGCTCACGAATTGAAGCAACTTATTACGATAACGATGCACTTTATTTTATTAAAAAAAAATCAATTTTTCGGTTTAACTATGAAAAAAAAACCACCGACTCATTATTTGAAATTCCATTGAGTGGAAGTGAATTTATTATTCACAATATGTATGCGACAGCTTTATTTAAATACAAAGACAAGTTTTATGTTCAATACGGAAATGCATCAATGTATAACAGAATTGACACCTCATCAGTGCTAATCTTTGATAGGCTTAACTCGGAAAAAAAATTCATTTATCCTTTTCATTTTTCCCAATACTATGTTCATTATAACGATATTTGCATTTCAAGAAATCATGATACTTTCTATTATACTTTTGCCACTTATCCGGAGATTTATCGTGCAACAAAAGATGAAAGGTATTATAAGTCTGTGCTATTTGATAGTGTCGGTTTTTTAAAGTATGACACATCCAGAATGACCGACATGAAATATATTTATGATTATACAATGGCTACAGTTTATAATATTAAGTTATTGGCTGCTTCAAAATACATCTTCCTGATACAAAGAATACCTCACAGCAATATTGGCAACTTTAAACTTATAGTATTTAACCATAATCTTGATATTATTTATAACAAAAAAATCACTCACCCAATTGATGCTAACTTTATCTTTTTAGAGGGTGAAGATCTTGTTTTTCTCTCTTTAAAAGAAAAAAAAAGCTACAATTATGCTTTTGAATAAAATTGTTCCCTTAACATTTTTAATATTAGTTTGCTTTAGTTGCAGGCAAAATCAAGAAAGGAAAAAACTGATAGTTTTTTCATGTATTAAATGTACAGGTTGTGTTGGGGATAATCTTACATATATAGAGAAAAAAAAATTAAGTGATATTTATAGGGTAATCCTTGATACGAATTGTTATGAAGAACATAGTAAAATTCTGAATAAAAT
>JANMDL010000914.1:0-3104 GCA_031376295.1 Chitinophagales bacterium | reverse complement strand
GAGGTAAAAATATCCCCGTTACAAACCAGTAACGGGTTTTTTTATTGAATAGAGCATCCTTTTCAAGAACTGCATTTTGGCTTTTTTTTGGCCATTTTTTGCTTTTTTTGACCTTTTTTTGCTCTTTTTTGGCCAAAATGGCAGTTTTTCGCAAAATATTTTCCTTTGATAATGATAGTTGTTTACTACCTTAGCTGTCCATTTCTAAATAACACATAAACATTTAATATGGACTTTAAGCAAATACAGGAGTTGATAAAAATTATCAACAAGTCAAATATTGGCGAAGTGACTATTGAGGAAGACGGAAAGAAAGTGACAATTAAGCAAAAGAAAGACCCTCAACCCATTTTTGCAGGTGGCGGAGTACCAATGCAAATGGCAGCACCGGTTGCACAGCCAATTACCCAGCCAGCGGCATCAGCAGCACCTGACGCAAAGCCCGCAGAACCCAAAGCGGACAATTTAATAACGATAAAAAGCCCCATGATTGGTACATTTTACCGCCAGGCCGGCCCGGGTAAACCCATTTTTATTAATGTGGGCGATGAAGTGGCACCAGGGAAAGTAGTGTGTATTATTGAGGCTATGAAGCTTTTTAATGAAATTGAGAGTGAGATAAAAGGCAAAATTGTAAAAGTACTGGTAGATGATGCAAGCCCGGTAGAGTATGACCAGCCGCTGTTTTTGGTGGAACCGAATTAAATTAATGTGCTGATGTGATAATTTGATAATGTGCTGATTGCAGCAGCCTGAATAGACTTTAACTAAATGTAAATAATTTACCTGGGTTTATGCAGTGGGAACTGATTGAGAAAAACCTGTTATTGAAATTAAGCATTGAATTTTCTTTGGAAATAATTGCTTACTGTAGTTTACTGGAT
The DNA here is from genome assembly GCA_031376295.1 of Chitinophagales bacterium. Classification (GTDB taxonomy): domain Bacteria; phylum Bacteroidota; class Bacteroidia; order Chitinophagales; family Chitinophagaceae; genus Ferruginibacter. The sequence continues at coordinate 2,220 of JANMDL010000914.1, read as the reverse complement.
GAGAATAAAAAATATACGATAAGCAGGCAACTGATACGTTCGGGTACAGCAATTGGTGCTAATGCAATGGAGGCACAAAATGCAGAGAGTAAGGCTGATTTTATACATAAACTTAAAATCGCTGCAAAAGAAGCAGATGAGACCCAGTATTGGTTGCTGCTTTGTAATATGGCCGAAAGTTATCCTAAGCATGAGGGATTATTTTCAAAACTTGAATCATTACAAAAGGTGCTTAACTCAATATTATCGTCAGCCAAAAAGAAAGTGTCAGATTAATAATAAAATTAGTTAAACTGATTATTTATTCATTAACAAAGCTGCCTGCATTTGTCATCAGCACATCAGCATATCAGCAAATTATCACATTGAAAAAATTATGTTTAAAAAAATATTGATAGCCAACAGGGGAGAAATTGCATTGCGGGTGATACGCACCTGCAGGGAAATGGGTATAAAAACAGTAGCGGTTTATTCCACTGCCGATAAAGACAGCCTGCACGTAAAGTTTGCTGATGAAGCCGTTTGTATAGGTAAGCCGGCCGGTGCCGACAGTTACCTGAACATACCGCATATTATGGCGGCTGCCGAAATAACCAATTCAGATGCCATTCACCCAGGATATGGGTTTTTGGCAGAGAACAGCAAGTTTGCGCAGATATGCGGCGATCATGGTATTAAGTTTATCGGCCCTACGCCTGATATGATTAATAAGATGGGGGATAAAATTACGGCCAAGGACACTATGATAAAGGCCGGGGTACCGGTAGTGCCGGGCGGTAAAGGTTTGCTGGATAGTGTGGAGGAGGCCAAAACCCTTGCAATAGAAGTAGGTTACCCGGTGATATTGAAAGCAACGGCCGGTGGTGGAGGCAAAGGCATGCGTGTGGTATGGGAAGAAGCTGAAATGGAGCGCAACTACGATATGGCTAAAACCGAAGCAGGCGCCTCCTTTAAGAATGATGGAATTTATATGGAGAAGTTTGTGGAAGAACCACGCCATATTGAAATACAGGTTGCCGGTGACCAGTATGGTAACGTGTGCCACCTGAGCGAAAGGGATTGTTCCATACAAAGACGGCACCAGAAATTAGTAGAAGAATCTCCCTCTCCGTTTATGACGGAAGACCTTCGCAAGCGCATGGGGGATGCGGCTAAAAAAGCAGCCGCAGCCATTAATTACGAAAGTGTAGGCACTGTTGAGTTTTTGGTAGATAAGCATCGTAACTTCTATTTTATGGAAATGAACACCCGGATACAGGTGGAGCATTGTGTAACAGAAGAAGTAATCAATTTCGACCTGATTAAAGAGCAGATAAAAATTGCAGCCGGTGAGAAGATATCAGGTATGGATTATTTTCCTGTGATGCACGCTATTGAGTGCCGCATCAATGCAGAGGATCCATATAATGATTTCAGGCCAAGCCCCGGAAAGATAACGGTGCTGCACCAGCCCGGCGGCCATGGTGTAAGGGTAGACAGCCATGTGTATGCAGGTTATGTGATACCGCCTTACTACGATAGCATGATTGGTAAACTTATTACCGTGGCGCAAACCAGGCAGGAAGCCATTGATACCATGTACAGGGCATTGAGCGAATATGTAATTGAAGGTGTAAAAACAACCATTCCGTTTCACCTGCAACTGATGCAGCATGAAGATTTCAGAAAAGGTAATTTCACTACCAAGTTTTTGGAGACGTTTAAAATGAAATAATAATTACTGAATATTTTGGAACAGCGGTCTGAAAGGATTGCTGTTTTCGTTTTATAAGTACCTCCTTTTAAATGTCCATATAGCCATGAGTTTGCGGCGCTGCTGTATGGTCAGTGTATTTATTGCAGTTCCTTTTTGTTATGCCTGATTCAGTTTATAATCAGGTAATACCGATTATACATAATTATTTTTGCTGCATTTGGCGGCATGAAATTTTTTGCAGTACTTTTGATAAAATTACAATTCCAATGAAACAGTTTACTAACCGTTTTGCGGCCGTATTATGGCTGCTCGTATGCACAAACCTGTTGCATGCACAATTAGTGTTAAAAAAAGATGGGCCCCTGCACGCTGTTGTAGAAAAGGTGCTTACTTCATTGCCGGGGCAATTGAAAGCAGTAACAGGTGCGATGATTGCGGATAACCCGCAGAGCCGTGAGTATGAAAGTAAAGTGCTGCTGCCTGGTGGTGTAAGCAGCACTGTGGTACACTACGCATCTGTTGAC
>JANMDL010000864.1:0-6171 GCA_031376295.1 Chitinophagales bacterium | reverse complement strand
GTATATTATGCAGGATGGGATGCCAGTGGCACAGGCAGCATCAGTGGTGTAAGCATACATCACCCTGCTGGCGATATTAAAAAAATATCTACTTATACTGCTGCATTAACATCACGCCGGTACTACAGCCAGTTACCCGATAACTCACACTGGCAGGCCAACTGGGTGGCTACTGCTACCAATCACAGTATTACTGAGGGTGGCTCATCCGGTTCTCCGTTGTTCAACAGCACAGGCCGTATTGTGGGGAAACTCTCTGGTGGCCCATCAGGTTGCAATGCTGTGGCTGCTGATAAAAATGATTATTACGGTAAAATTTCTTACGACTGGACAAGCAATGGCGCCACCGCTTCGCAGCAATTAAAACCCTGGCTCGACCCTGCTAATACCGGTACTACTTCCCTGGCAGGCAAAGTACCTTGCGTGGCCGCAGGCTGCCCCGATATACTGGAACCGAATAATACGCAGGCTACTGCCGGCACCATTGCAGTAAGCCCAACTTACAATGCACTGATTGCAACCAGTACCGATAATGATTATTACAAATTTACTGTGGGCAATGGCGTGAATATTACGGTTACACTTACCACATTGCCCTTTGACTATGACCTGCAACTACTGAATGCAGCAGGTGTTGTTGTTGGCAGTTCCGCCAACGGTGGCAGCACCAACGAAACCATCAATTATAATGGCGGCCCAGCCGGAACATATACGGTGAGGGTGTTTGGGTACAATGGTGCTTTTTCTGCCGCCAATTGCTATTCACTCAGGGTAACCGCAGTAGTTGCCTGCAGCAATACTCCCGAGGGTAATGAAACACTGGCAACAGCCTCCACCATCAGTACCAATACAGATGTGAACTCCCAGATTGCTACAGCTACTGATATAGATTGGTATAAGTTTACCAACACAGTGGCGCAGCCAAATATTTATGTAACATTGACCACCCTGCCTTTCGATTATGATTTGTATCTCTACAACTCCGCCGGCACTTTACTCGGCACTTCCTCCGCCGGAGGCACTACCAGCGAAGCCATTATTTTTAATACGGCTGTAGTGGGTACTTATTATGCAAGGGTGATTGGTTACAATGGTGCATTGAGTACCACTTTATGTTATAAGCTGCGTGCAGAAATTAGCGGCACACCAAAAAGTGCTGGTGCCAAAGCTGCGGAAATTACAAAAGGCAATGATGTATTCATTTCCCCCAACCCTGTTAGCAGCAAGCTGAATATTGTTTACAACAGCAATGCCAATCAAATAGAAGAAATAGTGATTACTTCCATAAGTGGCAAAAGATTGTGGAGCAAAACCGCCATCAGCCGCACCGGCAGCAACAATGCAGAAGCTTTATTACCCTCAACATTAAGCAGCGGCCTTTACCTGCTGCGTGTTGGTAGACGCACACCCGTGAAGTTTGTGAAAGAGTAATTCAAGCTGTCGTATATAAACAGGGCCGGTTGTAATGACCGGCTTTGTTGTTTTTTGGGGACGGGCAGTGGAACAATATTGTACTATAGTGGCGTCGCACACTTGTACATCAGATTAATTTTCAACAACCATTACACTAAAGCTGCTTCCTGTAAAAGGTAATGGTAAACTGCTCGCCATCTTTATCGTCCTGCAATTTTGTAGCAGGGTGATTTTTTATGATACGTGGAATGCCGGAGCCAATACCGGAATAAGGCAATATTTTGGTGCCATAGGAAACAATCGTTGGATTGCGGATAACTGAATTGCCGTTAAGGATATTTTCAACAGTCAGGTGATTGGGTAAACTGCCCGGGCTTACCAGTTCCACCCTGTCTTTAAAAACAAATAACCGTATCACCGCATTTTTAGAATAATCCCGGTGCAGCAGGGCATTTACTACCGCTTCTTCCAGGGCCCGCTCATCAATTTCCAGTTGGCCGGGCTGGTTAAACCCCGGTGCAAGCTGTACAAAAGAAAGGTTATTTTTTAAGAAATTCATGGCAGAACGGTACTGGTCTTCCAATGTACCAACGCAATCAACCCTGTCCTTAAAACTATCATCCGCAATGTTAACGCCGTAATAGCTTACCGCACGTATAATGCAGTAAGGCTTGTAAGCCTGAGGGTTATTGGCAAACAGTAATAAACCTGCCAGCGTTAGGTTGCCCTCTTTGGCCAGGTTCATATTGTCAAATGCCTTCTGTACCGTCACACCCGCAGTAGAAAATTCGCTGCCCCTGCTTTTTTCGTAAAAAATATAAAATTTGGCCAGGTTAATGGCTTCGGTTGATTCAGCAATGGCAGCAGATGTAGGTGTCTCATCTAAATATAAAAAATTACTCTGCTGAAACATACGGAGCAGTTCCTGCGGGGAGGATTTACGTTTATCGCTGCCGCTTTTTACCCAATACACACCGGCACTGGTGCAATAGGGTTTTGAAGTACCCTCTGATACATGAATCACCAACACAATTTTACCCTCCAATTCTACCAACTTGGTCAAAGGGTAAATGGCGGGAGTGAGCATTTCGTTGGCAGCATTACCTATCAATTGATTGTATTGAAAAATATCAGTTTGAGTTAACCCCTTAATGGACATGTCATCACCAACACCAACATAAAGAGTGCCGCCCCGTCCATTACTAAGAGCGCAGAATTCCTTGGCTAAATCTTCTTCCGTATCAATAGATACAGTTAATTGGCAGATGCCACTTACAGCTTCCTGCATTGCGCTTATAATATCCATGTTTATCAATTACACTTTATCAACATTTACAAATTCATAAAACATTATAAAACAATATACATAATTATTAACTCAGTAAAGCAAAGTACAATCTAAGACCCCTATCTATGGTGCAGCATCAAAATCCAAGTCAAAAAGGTATCTGAAATCATAATCATCAATGAAGGCATAAGTTTTAACTGCATAAAGCTTTCGGGCTTTCTCTCTTGCCTTCCTCAACCCAAGGTCATTAAGGCCCAATGTATCCCTTGTGTAAATTGCTCTGTTTTTATCAACTGTGGAAATATCCTCTCTGATATCAATAGAATCATCAAGGTAGTTGTAAATGAAGTATTTTTCAAAACTATAGTCTGTCGCATCTGGGCGTAAAAACAATTCACTATATGCCACTTTTTTAGCTGATTGGCAACCGTTACAGGCAATATATAAATTGTGCCAATGACAAACTTCCTGGTAAAAATCAGGATGCGATTTGGGTCTGAAATGATCAATGGTATGGTCTCCCCGGCCATCAAGCGGGTATTTATCACAATAAGAGCAATGATGTTGGGTTTGGCTAAGCAAATCTTCCCTCAATAATTGATTTAAGGGCGTGTTCTTTATTGAAGGCCATCTAAATTCATATGCCGGGTTTTGTAAACGCTTTTGTTGGTACTTTTCTCCCCATTTTCCCCAATTATCTTTCAATACTGTAGGTTCAGGCAGACGCTCAAATTTTCTCATGCGGTGGCAGACGTTTTAAGCCTCTTCAATTGGCGCATTTCCATACCAATGATACTTTCCAATTCAATGCTTTGAATGGATAAATCTGTTACCAGTTGCTTAAACTCCTCATCGTTTAATGTTTTCTCTCCTGCGAGTATTTGCTTTTTGATGCTGTAAAACGCTGTCAATTTTTCCTCTACAGCTATTCCGAAGTTTTCTTTCACCCCGAAAACCTCTTCCAGCAGCATCGAGTAGCTTTTGGCATCCTCTGAAAGGAGTGGTTCGCCATTTATCAAAACAGTATTCTGCCCTTCTTTCTTTAATCGGTAAACCCATGCGCCATCTACAGAACCAACCACAAAAGGTGAATGGGTGGAAATAAAAAACTGGCTGTTGGGAAAATAGCGCTGCAATACCGGCAAGATTTTACGCTGCCAGGCAGGATGCAGGTGAATGTCAATCTCATCCAGTGCCACGATGAGGTTACGCTCAAACGGGTTTATATCAGCGGTCCAGTTTATCCTGTCAATCCGCATCAGCATATCTGCAATCCAGGCCAATATGGATTTTAAACCATCCGGCAGCGCATCAAATGACAAGGTCATTCCGTTTACATTCAGATAAACGCTTAACTGTCGAACATTAATTGCAAACTCAATTTTCCAACCTGTAATTTCCGAAACGATGGCTTCGATATTGGCAATCGCTTTACGATAAGTGTCTCCCAGAATTTTTTCTCCCTCCCCTTCTGCAAGTGATGCCTTTGTCTTACTGTTCAGCACCCATTGCATCAATGTTTCTGACAATGCTTTTTTATTAAATAACGCAGCTTCGGCAAGTGGATTTTGACGCAAATCTTCTATTCGTAACAAGTTTACCTGGCGCAAAAATTTCATACCAGAATAGGCGAAAGCACAAAAATCAAGTGGTTCACTATTGTCATTATGTTGCAGATGAAATTTACTTACGTAAGATGTCCCGTCCTTGTATGAAATTATTTGATTCCCTTGTTTGCTTATTCCCACTGTGCCCCGGTCTAATTCCCCATCTTTCGAGAAAAGAACCGAAAATCCAGCACCTATTCCATCATCTGTATCCTGAACATATATGTGGCGTTTTACACCCAAAGATCTGTTTGTAGCAAACATACTCATCAACATTTCCAACAATGTCGTTTTTCCAGTTCCATTCTCACCCGTAAAAATATGCACCTCGGCTTTGCCCGCTTCTTTCTGCTCGGGAAAATCCAGCTTAAAATCGCTGAAAGGGCCAATCCCATCTATTTCAATCCCCTTTATACGTACTGCCATAGCTACTTGCGTTTAGATGTTAAAATTACAATTCTATTTCCAAACTACGCAACTTACCAATAAGTGACCCCTGCATTACAAAAAACGCCCATATCCCGGGACACTTATGATTATTTTAAAGTAATTCCACAAAAGGCTGCACCCGACTCCGATTACTCAAATATAAACCAACAAATCGGAAAAACTCCCGGCCTGATGAATAACCAATTATTAATGCCCGTGCTACCTGAAGAGGCATTTACCTGATGAACTTCCTGGTGGGCAATAGCAATAAAGTGTTGTAGAACACTCTGTTCCGCCACATTGAAAATTACTGGTACAGGGCTTGTTGTAATAAGGCCCGGGATTGCAATAACCTCCGTTGATTTTTCTCAGTTCCTGCCTGGTGAGTGACTTGCCGCCGCTGATGGGCAGCACATTTTGTTTTTTCATTTTTTTTTATTTAAGATGATTAAAAAATAGCTGGTGGCAGGTGCAAAAGGGCAAATCTGTTTCCTAGCGCAAGAAATATATAGCTGCTGTTAATGGCACAATTGCCGTGCCAGAACTGGGTAAATGACCAGCTATAAAAAAGCGTATGCTGCCATGAACGCATATTATTTTTTTACACTGCCTTTAAAAACAAAAAATACTAAATTTGTAAAAATAGAAACCATGTATTCTGAGGCAAAAAAAATACACATTGCAGAAGCCGTGCTGAAAGTAAGCAACGGCGATGTGTTAAATGAGCTGGAAGCTGTATTGAAAAAGGCAGCTAAAAAACCAACGGCTAAAAAAATATCCGCTCACCAGTTTACAGGATTACTAACAACAAAAGATGCCGCCTTAATGGAAAAAGCCATACAGGAAGGTTGTGAAACCATACAGCCCGATGACTGGAAATAAAATACTCTTAGACACCAATATCATTACAGCATTATTAAAGGGGGAAACGCTGATTGCTGACAAAATTGACAAGGCCAGCAAGGTTTATATACCTGCCATAGTAATTGGCGAATTGTATTATGGCGCATTGTATTCTTCCAGGATACAAAAAAATATCAGCAATATCCAACTGCTTACAAATAGCTATACGGTATTGCCCGTTGATACAGGCACAACCGTAATGTATGGCACCATAAAAGCTTTATTGAGGAAAAAAGGAAAACCGGTTCCGGAAAATGACATTTGGATTGCTGCGATAGCCCTTCAGTACAATCTTATTGTTGCTACAAGAGATAAACACTTTAAAGAAATTACCGGGCTCAAGTTGAGATACTGGTAAGGCGGTAGCCAAAACAATCCCTGATTTGTCCGGCTCCGGTCGGACGGACCCAACCTCCACAACATTCTGTTGGGACAAGTGCGGAAGGGCCACGTACCGACCGCATAAACAGGCCGGAAAAACTTCCGGCCTGTTGAATAATAAATAACTAATCATGATACTACCTGAAAAGG
>JANMDL010000863.1:0-12145 GCA_031376295.1 Chitinophagales bacterium | reverse complement strand
CCCATGATCAGTAAAATTATTGAAGGTGATTGTGCCTGCGGAAAAGGCCCTTCGCTGGCTTTTGGCCCGGCGGTACACAACAAGCTGCTGGATATTGTACAAAATACAGCAACAAAACACAAAATACCGGTACAGTTACGCACTGTTAGCCGCAGCACGGGTACAGATACCGATTCATTTGCGTATGCCAATGATGGCTGCCCATCTGTGCTTATTTCCATACCGCTGCGATACATGCACACTCCGGTGGAAATGCTGCACAAAAGCGATATTGAAAATACGGTAAAGCTGATGTACGAAACCCTGCTTACACTTTCACCCAAAACCAACCTTAGTTATTTTTAAAAGATAGGAAGAAGTGTACAAAAACTGATTGTTTCTTGCAAAAAAGCAGGAACTTGCAGCCATGCGCAAATTCGATAATATTGCCGGGCTGATGGTAACATTAATGCTCTCCATCGCTGCCTTTTTTGGCTTTATGGCTTTAATTTACCTGGTGCTGAAGTATTTTGCAGCCGGACTGGATAGTCTTCCGTTTTTTGAAAAATCTTTTGTATTCACCATCTTATCGCTGCCGGCATTTATATTCCTGTTTGCATGGGCCGTTTTTTTTAAACGCATAAAAAATCATTCGTCGGCTGCAGTAAAAATGATTTCTTACTTTATATCGGCAACAGCCATACTGGGAACCTTGTTTTTTTATACAAAGGATTTAGTGCGCCTGTTCAGTACATGGAATGATGAAGTGACCAGTTACAATGTATATAGTCATTACCTGATTGTAAGCAATGTGGCTGCACTGTTTATTACTGCTATGCTGCAGGCTCTTACTTTGCCAAAAGAGAAAGACTGGATGGAACGGGGGAAATAAGGTATCTGTTATGCACAGCTCATGCAGCAGTAAATTGGTAGTGTCTCAGTTTGAGTAATCATAATAAGGACAACGCTGCTGCGCAGCTTTCACCTTGCCATCCCGCAAGCAAGTGCTGCGGGAAAACACAGAAAATACAAAAAAACAGTGCTTCTGCGCCTCAGTGGCAATAAATAGTTTATTGAAACTGCGACATTACTGGTAAATTAAAAATTTGCCTGAAAAGCAGCATTTCCGTTTCTTTGCAAAACTTCTAAAAAAAATGTCTTTCACAACAACACATCGGGCGGTACTCATTTTAAAAGACGGAACCAGTTTTGAGGGCAGGGCTTTTGGTAAAATTGGCACTGCCACCGGCGAAATCTGTTTCAATACCGGTATGACGGGGTACCAGGAAGTATTTACCGACCCCAGCTACTTTGGCCAGGTGTTGATAATGAATACGGTGCATACAGGTAATTATGGAATCAATTTAACCGATGTGGAGAGCGGCAGTGTAAAAGTGAAAGCTGTTATTGGCCGTAACCTGGAAGAGAAATTCAGCCGCTTTATGGCACAAAGATCCCTGCAGGAGTATTTTGAGCAGGAGCATATTGTAGCAATAGACGGGATAGATACCCGTGCACTGGTGGAACATATCCGCAGGAATGGTGCCATGAACTGCATTATTTCATCCGAAGGCACCAGTATGCAACAGCTTACCGCCGACCTGGATGCGGTACCTTCAATGGATGGCCTGGAGCTTGCCTCTGCCGTAAGTACTGCCGAAGCCTACTACCTGGGTGATGCGGCCAGCAGTATCCGCATAGCCGTGCTTGATTTTGGCATCAAAAAAAATATACTCAACTGCCTGGTAGAAAGAGGTGCATATATTAAAGTACACAATGCAAAAACCAGTTTTGAGGAACTGGAGCAATTTGAACCCAATGGCTATTTCATCAGCAATGGCCCCGGCGACCCGGCACCCATGCAATATGCCGTGGATACCATAAAAAAGATACTGGCAGCCAATAAACCCATTTTTGGCATTTGCCTTGGTCACCAGTTGCTGGCATTGGCCAATGGCATCAGCACATTTAAAATGCACCACGGGCACAGGGGATTGAACCATCCGGTAAAAAATATCATTTCAGGTAAGAGTGAAATCACTACTCAAAATCACGGTTTTGGCATCAGTGCAGCGGCTGTAAAGGCCAATCCTGCTGTAGCAATCACCCATATTAACCTGAATGACGACAGTATTGAGGGTATCCGTATCAAAGGTAAAAAAGCATTTTCAGTTCAATATCATCCGGAAGCTACACCGGGGCCGCACGACAGCCGTTACCTGTTCGATGAGTTTATTGCCATGATGAAGGGATAATGTACTGCCGCTTAACACGCAAAAAACCAACCCCACATTAGCAGGGCTGGTCTTTACTATTTTTTTTCAAATTTACCGGGTATGGTAAAAACGGGCTTAAATCAACGTACAAAAACCTGGTAGGTATCTACTGTAGAACCGGGAACCATTGAAAAGGGCGTAGTATTCACCACATTAAAATTGGTTTCGGTTAAAAGCAGGTTCTTCCACCTGTAAGTAACCCCGGCAATAACTGCACTAACAGAATCTGTTCCTACAAAACTGTACGTGCCAAAATCGGATGTGGCTTTGTTAAAACGGTATTCCACACCACCTGCACCATCAAATTTCACGAAGTTTTCGGGCTGGGGGGCATTGGGTACAGTACTGTCTTTAATAAGTGTACCGGCCATATAGCCTTTTAACTGCACCCTGTTAATGCTCCACTTGCCGGCAATCAGTTGTTCTTTTGGCCGGGCCACAGCAGGATCGCTTTTTTTGCAGGAACTTACCGCAATACCTGTAATAAATACAGCAACAATTCCAAAAAAGGTAAATGTTTTTTTCATTTGAATATGATTTTACCCCTTTTTAACGGAAAACTGTACCGGTTTATTGTGTATGCGGCTTATGTACAAACCGGATGGCGCCATTTTTTTGTGTATCGGAAGTAATACGTACTTCATAGCGGTTATTGCCATCGGTTACTACCATCAGGGCAGTATTGGGTGGTATAGAACCCATGTTTTCGGCATACATCACCAGTTCATTCACATCCTGGCCTTTATCAGCACTTAAAGTTAGTGTAATGGCTTTATCGCTAAGGCGTTTATTCGATAGCAGCGTTTTGCCATTGTACATAAGCGAAATGGTATCCCCGTCAATCTCCCCATTATCATACAAATCCACCCTGAAGGTTTCGTTCTCCACCTCAATGGTTTTTAACAGGCTGTTGTTACGCTGGGTAAATTTTATTTCAGGTTTTGTAACCGGTACCGGATCTTTTTTTATAACTGGTGGTACCGCTAATTTTGGCTGCGGTTTAGGGGTTTCCACTGCCACCGCATTTTCTTTTTTCAATACCGGGGAATCTTTTTTAGCCTTGGTTTCAATTTTTGCAACAGGCGGCGAAATTTTATTCTTGTCCCTCAGGTCGGGCAATTTTTTTGCGAGGGTATTGGGGGTAGCCCTTTTTGTTGTCTTGTTATATGAAGGAAATGATTGCTGCATAACCCTGCGGTTAAGTGCTGTTGTGCCATAGCCGCAATCGCCTTGCTGGTTGGGGGCAGGCACCCAACTGCCTTGTAATACTTCCTTATCGGCCTGTTTAAAAAAAGTAAGCTTGTGTATCTGGAAACAGTTGCGGATGTCGTTGGGTACATTGGTTTTGGTACGTTCCACCTCAGTAACTTCCACATATTTACTTGCTTTGTTTAAATAGCCCTTTAACCTGCAGATAGTAAAATATCTTTTGCCGCTTTCGTTAAAGTAGGTGTAGGAAAAACCGGTAACTTTAGTGCCATTGCATTCCAGCTCCAGCACGTATTCGCAACTTTGGCCGCCAAAGCTCATAAATGCCGAAGATTTATCAATAAAAGAGCCTTTCCATTGCCCGGTAAAATCCTGCGCTGCTGCCGGAGTAATTAATGCCAGCAAAAAAATTATTGGTAAAATATTTTTCATTTTCCTCATTATTTTATTGTTACACATACGTTTTACATTAATGATATGTTGCTTTACCCCGGCATCCTGTTTTCTTATTATAAAAGTACAAAAAACAATATGCTTTTTTCACCATTCATCTATTATCCTGCAAATTTCAGCAATAAGATGCAAATTGATGTAATCTTTATAAAGCCAATAGCTAATACTTCGTTAAATTTGCACCCAAAACAGATAAGAAAGGACCAAGAATGATAAAAATTACATTACCAGATGGCGCTGTAAGAGAGTACGAAGCAGGTGTTTCGGCATTGGGAGTGGCCAAATCCATCAGCGAGGGACTGGCCAGGAAAGTACTTGCAGCCAGTATCAACGGACAGGTTTGGGATGCTTCCCGGCCAATAAATGAAGACGCATCTTTGAAATTGCTCACCTGGGATGATACGGATGGCAAACTCACCTTTTGGCACAGCAGCGCTCACTTAATGGCTGAGGCGGTGGAAAGCATGTATCCCGGCGTAAAATTCTGGGTAGGGCCGGCATTGGAAAAAGCACAGGGTTTTTATTATGATATGGATCTGGGCGACAGGCAGCTTACCGAAGATGACCTTGCCGTTCTGGAGAAAAAGATGAATGAACTGGCAAAGCAGAACAGTACGTTTGAGCGCAAAGAAATCTCTAAAGCCGATGCGGCTGATTATTTCACTCAAAAGGGTGATGAATACAAGCTGGATCTGCTGGAGAACCTTACAGATGGGGAGATAACTTTTTATACCCAGGGCGGCTTTACCGACCTCTGCCGCGGGCCGCATATACCCAGCACCAGTTTTATAAAAGCCATCAAACTTACCAGCATTTCCGGCGCTTACTGGAAGGGAGATGAAAAAAATAAAGTGCTTACCCGTGTGTATGGTGTAACCTTTCCTGCACAAAAGGAATTAGACGAATACCTGGCCATGCTGGAAGAAGCCAAAAAAAGGGATCACCGCAAGCTGGGTAAGGAACTGGCCATTTTTACCATGGATGACGATGTGGGCCAGGGGTTGCCGCTGTGGTTGCCCAATGGTACCGTTATTATAGAAGAGCTGGAGAAATTAGCCAAAGAAACGGAGCAGGATGCCGGCTACAAGCGGGTAGTAACGCCGCATATTGCCAAAGAGAGCATGTACATTACCAGTGGCCACCTGCCATATTATGCCGATAGCATGTACCCGCCCATGGAAATGGATGGTGAAAAATATTACCTGCGTTCCATGAACTGTCCGCATCACCACAAAGTGTTTGCGGCATTGCCCAAAAGCTACCGGGATTTGCCATACCGCATTGCAGAATATGGTACAGTTTACCGCTACGAACAGAGCGGCGAATTGTTCGGCCTGATGCGGGTACGCAGCCTGCACATGAATGATGCACATATTTACTGTACCAAAGAGCAGTTTAACCAGGAGTTCAGGGCGGTAAACGATATGTACCTCAAGTATTTTAAAATATTTGGCATAGATAAATATGTTATGCGCTTGTCGTTGCATTCACCCGAAAAGCTGGGTGTTAAATACGTAAATGAGCCTGAGCTGTGGCAGGAAACAGAAACCATGGTGCGGAATGTGCTGATAGAAGCAGGTATCCCCTTTGTGGAAGTGCAGGATGAAGCGGCATTTTACGGCCCTAAGATTGATGTGCAGATATACAGCATTATTGGCCGGGAATTTACCCTGGCTACCAACCAGGTTGATTTTTCGCAGGGCCGCAGCTTTAAGCTGGAGTACACCACTCAGGATAATACAACCGATACGCCACTTATCATTCACAGGGCGCCGCTGGGTACGCATGAGCGGTTTATCGGCTTTTTACTGGAGCATTATGCCGGTAAGTTCCCCGTGTGGCTGGCGCCGCTGCAGGTTAAGATACTGCCCATCAGCGATAAGTTTATGGATTATGCAAATAAGCTTTTAGATTCGCTGAAAAAAGCTGATATTCGTGCAGAGATTGACGACCGGAACGAAAAGATAGGCAAAAAGATAAGGGATACAGAGCTGGCAAAAGTGCCGTATATGCTCGTTGTAGGCGAAAAAGAAATGAATGAAGGCATGGCATCGGTACGCAGGCAGGGCAAAGGCGACTTAGGCGCCAGGGATGCAGCTACTTTTATTGAAGAAGTACGTGCTGAGATTGCGGAAAGAAGATCAGAGTAATTGATGAACCCAAACAATAAAAATTTAATCATTAAAAATTAAAAACACAGGCCCACAGGGTTCAGGGCAAAAAATAAGATATGGCATTTCCACCCAGACAACCGAGAGGGGCTTTTAATCCCCGCTTTAGAAAAGAACAACAACAGGAACACCGCACCAATCACATGATACGTGTGCCGGAAGTACGCCTTGTAGGCGAAAACGTAACGGTAGGTGTATATCCCACAGCCGAAGCGCTAAAAATGGCGCAGGCACAGGAACTTGACCTGGTTGAAATTTCTCCGGCAGCAGTGCCGCCCGTTTGTAAAATTATCGACTACAACAAGTTTTTGTACGATAAAAAGAAGAAGGAAAAGGAGATGAAGGCCAAGGCAAAAACGAGTGAGGTAAAGGAGATTCGCTTTACGCCGGGTACCGATGATCATGACTTTGATTTTAAAAGCCGCCAAGCCGAAGGGTTTTTAAAAGATGGCAACAAGGTGAAAGCCTATGTACAGTTTAAGGGCCGTGCCATTATGTTTAAAGAAAGGGGAGAGCTGCTGCTGTTAAAGTTTGCAGAGCGCCTTGCAGAATACGGTCAGCCCGAAGCATTGCCAAAATTAGAAGGCAAGCGGATGATGATCATGTTTACGCCCAAAACACAAAAAGCCAAAAAGAAAGAAAGAGACGCAGAAGACCAGTAAGGTTGGATGCAGAAGAATACAGCCCTCGCAGTGATGCGGGGGTTTTTGTTTTAAGAGACGGCTACTTTCAAAAAGTGGTCGACTCTGATGGTTATGGATTCACCGTTACCCCAGCCGATACCGGCCCGTCAATGGTACACTGGTTGGCCACAATGGGCGATGTGCCATCAGAATTGTTCAGTGCCATGGTGGCAGCGATGATTTTTGAATCGTCGATAGTGGCACTGGCATTTACCGCAAGGGTAACCCCATAAGCCGATGGGCAGTTAACCTGTATAGTGGTAAGTTCAATAAAGAGTGTGAGCCCGCCGTTGTAAATGCCAAATCCTTCAATGGCTTCCGCACCGGTTTGGCTTACGCCATTGGCCTGTATGATGGATTGGCCGATTACCAACTGGCCGCCACCACCGGTATTGTTGGTAATGCCCCGTACATTGTTGCCTTCGTTGCCACTGTCGCTGCTGATGATGGTAACCCCGCTGATGTGAAACTTACCACTGCCCATAATTTTCACCCCCACGGGCCATGTACCCCAGCCGCCACCCGTGGCTGTAATGGTGAGTTCGCTGATGCCGCAATTGGTAGCAGAGTTTACTACACCTGTAATATTTTGCTGCCCCTGAGCGGTAATAAAAGTATTGGTTTGTCCGCTGCCAATTACAAATACATAATCCTTCATTACAATATTTTCGTTGTAAGTACCCGGGCCAACAGCCACCTGGTACTGTAGTTGCGGACCGGCATTGCTGATGCTGTTGATAGCGGCCTGTATATTGTTAAAAGTAGTGCCGCCCGGCCATACCTGCACGGTATTGGCCGGCAAGGTCATCGCACTGGCTTTGGCTTCAGTAAAAATAATGTTTGATGCATCCGCAAACAGGCGGATGTCTTTGTTCAATTCAGTCATAAGAAAGGTTTTTGGTTTACGGTGTTAAAGGTAGGAAAATTTGATGTGCTGGTGCATTGGGCCAAAGGGATTTCGGAGCATGTAATGGCAGTTTTATAATTCTTATCAATAGCTAAATGGTAATTTTTTACAAAAATCCGTATTACATTACAACGGCATGGAATAACGGGGGTATAGATTTGGCGCTGCACAAGTGAGGAAGCTTTTACATGGGTGGGGATTGGCTGCTGCACAAGTGAGCGGGCTTTTACGGGGGTACGGATTGGTTGCTGCAGAAGCGAGGAAGCTTTTACAGGGGTAGTAATTTGCTGCTGCACAAGTGAGGAAGCTTTTACGGGAGTGTGGATTGGCTGGCGCAGAAGTGAGTTGCATTTCCATGGGAGGTGGTTAGGGTTGCTTACGCATTCAACACAGACAAGCATATATAAACATATCCTGCCATAACAGTTGTACTATACCTCTTTCATAACCAGGCACCGGTAATAAAATTAAAAGCCCCATACCATTCCGGGATGAGGCTTATAATTTGTATTCAGAGACTATTATTTTGCTATCACCATTTTGCGGCTGCCAGCTACTTTACCATTGATGGAAAGGGTGTAGGTATAAATGCCGGGTGCAAGGTCGCCACCGTTAATGGTAACACGGTTGCTGCCTTTTTGCAGGTTGTTAAAAGTTTTGCGTGCATTGCCAGCTAAGTCAGAAACGGTAAGCAAGGCAGTTCCATTATCATTCAGCGTGTATTCAATAACAGTGTTTCCGTTTGATGGGTTTGGTCTGTTCTGCATCAAGCGGGTATTAGGAAACTCAGGATTTGCATCTACAATGTTTTGAGTAACCGCAGCGGGGGTGGTTGTTTCAGTATTGATACCCAGTGCATCGTATAATTTTTGCAACTGCTGTTTGGTATCATCTATTTGTTTTTGCTGCGTTTCGATAATCATTTGCTGCTCTTTCATGCCTTCTACCAAAAGGGGGATAAAGCCGTCATAATCTACCGCCATCATGCCATCATTAGTAGTAACTGCTAATTCAGGTACCACTTTCATGGCTTCCTGAGCAATAAAGCCAAGGGTAGGTACTTCCATCTTTTTATCCATGCCGGTAAAAGTATAGGTAACACCCCTTAAAGCCTTTATTTTGGTTAGGGCAGTAGTAATGGTATTGATGCTCTTTTTCAATTTACCATCAGAGAGGCGGTAGTAACCTATTGCCCTTACACCCCCGTTGGGAATATCCAGGTTAATATCAGCCACCACAGGTGAGCCACCAACAGAAATAAGACCGGTAGCAACAGTTACGGGGTTTACATTCTTTGTATTGATACCCATCGTGCCGTTTGCCAGTATGGTCATAACCCTTGTTCTGTCGTTGAAGTTGGTACTGCCCGAGCGGAAGAAGATACTGAACCTGTCGAAAGTAGTAGCATTGGTTGTGTTGGGAGAACTTGAAGTGGCAGGAAGAATAGGGCCTGCATAGTTCAGGTCCTGCCACACCAGCTCAGCTTCCTGTGTATTCACCAAAGGAGCCTGTGGTGTCCGGTTGGTCTGCAGGTCCACCGCTACTTTTGCAGCGCCAACACCAATTTGTGAGCGGAAACCAAATACATTTAATGCCACATTGCTATTGCCCTGAGCGCCAATGGCAGAAAATGTTTGGTCGGCACCGGATTGCTCATTTAATACCGTGGCCGATTTAAAACGTGCGCCGGAATTGATGGCATTTACCAAAAGTGTGGCAACCGGGTTGGTTTCATTAATACCCACACTGCCATTGGGATGCAGCGCCATTATATCCCTGTTGATGGCAGGTACAATAGCTGTACTGAATGGTGGAGTTACTCCGGTAAAATAACGGAATATGAACCGCTGGTTACTATCAATACCCGGCGTATTGGTGCCAAAGCCAGCTATCAGATCCCTGGTTGCTGTTATGCGTGTAGTATCCACCAGGTTGTAAAATGCATATTTTGGCCCACTGTTAATGGCCAGCCCATAAGTGGTGGTAATGGGCGAAAAAATAGTACCTGCCTGACCCAGCCCGATCCACTTGCTGGCTTTAGAGACTACACCATCGCCATTAAAATTACCATACAAACCACCCTGTACCTGGGCAATCGGGCCACCATCTACCTGTAATTTTGCATTTAATGTAATAGGACTTGTGGTAAGATTTCTGCCAATAATCACCTTCCCGGTTCTGAACAAAGAATCGGTAGTATTATTGTTGCCATCCCATTGCTGGGCAGTGGCCACAGTACCAGAAACAAGCAATGCGGTAATCAGAACCAAATGCCTGTTACCCAAAAATGCTTTTGCAGCAAAATGTTTAATTTTTAACATGTTTTTTAGTTTATTGTGATTGAAATTGTAAAGAAGTAATTTGTTTTCTATCGCAGTATTAAGATCCGTAACAGGATGTACAGGTAAAAGTTCCGGCATTTTCACAATCGGGGTAAAATAGTACAGCAGTTAAATTTTCCACCAGGGTATATGCCAAAAAAGGCGAAAAAATGAAACCAAAAAAGTGTGAATTTGATGAACAATTTAACGATGGCTTAATTTAACAGGGCTTAAACGGGCCTGGCTGCAGAAATAGCATGGTAAGACAGTATACTCCTTGATGTAATTACTTTTCAATCCGGCCTTGCAGTAAAGAAAGTAATGCCAGCCGGGTATGATGCAGGCAAGTTCCTTTAATTGTGGCCGCCGGCGCAGCACCAGTATGAATAAGATCAGCAAAAGGGCATAGTTCCCCAAAGATGAATTTACATCCTCACAATATTTCTTTCACGCAGGTCATCAATAGTAAGCGCAGTTCCTTCATTCAGGTTTTTATAAGCCACCATGTTGCACAGGTACATGCGGTGATCGCCACCTTCCATCTCATTAACTACTTCCAGTTCCATTACAGCCAATGCCTCTTTTAATATGCTAAAGCCGTTCCATTGAGTGAGCAATTGCCTTTTATACAGGCGTTGGATTTTTGGAACAGTATGGCCCGATTGTTTGCCCAATTGGTTGACTAAGTTGTATTGATGCCGGGCCAGCAACTGCAGTACAAAGTGCGGATTTTTTTCTGCCAGTTCCAGTGTTTTGGTACCATGATATATGGCCACCATTATGCGCTTGGGCTGCATGCTTACAGCACTTACGTATGTGCAAATGTGCATATTCTCCTCTGTGCCTGCCCGGCTGCTGATGCTGTATACAGGCGGGTTGATACGGTTCCACGGTTTTTTAGCCATTGCGCTTATGCTTTTGTTTAATCTGAAAAAAACAAAAAACCCAATGCTTTGTTGTAAAATCTTTTATTTGGCAGTTAGCCCCTGTTTTTGGAATTTCGGGGTACGAACAGAATGCAATATGAACCAACTGACCAATTTATCTTTTGATGATACGGAACATGCTTTTGCCTATAAAACCGATAAGGAGCTTAAAAAGGCACATTTTTTATTCAGCAGTATGGGCAAACCCTGGCTGATAAATTTGGGGCTAAAAGTTACACCGCTTGCCATTAAATGGCGCTTACCTTTTACAAGAACGGTTATCCGCAATACCATTTTTAAACAGTTTGTTGGCGGCGAAACTTTGGAAGAAACGGCGGCAGTGGCTCAAAGGCTGGGTAAATACAGCGTACAGGTGATTCTTGATTATGGTGTAGAGGGTGGTGATGATGGCGAACAGGGTTTTGACCATGCCATGGAAGAGTTTATCAGGGTAATTAAATATGCGGCCACACAACCCAATATACCATTAATGAGCATTAAGGTAACGGGTTTTGCACGTTTTGGCCTGCTGGAAAAATTAGACAGTTCGGTGGCCGATGCCAGTGGTACCCTGATGCAGCGGTTTGATATGGCGCTTGCCAGCTTATCGGAAAGTGAAATAGAAGAGTGGGGGCGGGTGAAACAACGCATGCAGAAAATATGTGAATTTGCTGCCGCTAATAAAATGGGCGTACTGGTGGATGCTGAGGAAACATGGATACAGGATCCGGTGGATGTACTCACCTTTTTGATGATGGATCAGTTTAACAGGCAGCAGGTAGTAGTGTACAATACGATACAGCATTACCGGCACGACAGGCTGGCTTTTTTAAAGGACAGCTATGAAGCAGCAGAAAATAAAGGGTTCATCCTTGGTGCCAAATTGGTAAGAGGTGCCTACATGGAAAAAGAGCGCAACAGGGCAGCCGAAATGGGCTATCTATCGCCTATACAACCGGATAAAGCCAGTTGCGACAGGGATTATGATGATGGGGTACAATTTTGTATTGAGCACATAGAAAAAATCTCCCTTATTGTGGCTTCGCACAACGAAAACAGTAACCTGCTGGCAGCCGAATTGCTGAAACAGAGGGGATTGCCGCTCAATCATCCGCACATCCATTTTTCGCAATTATATGGCATGAGCGATAATATTACGTTTAACCTTGCGGGGGCAGGTTGCCCGGTAAGTAAATACCTTCCCTTTGGGCCAATAAAAG
>JANMDL010000860.1:0-1662 GCA_031376295.1 Chitinophagales bacterium | reverse complement strand
AATCCCGGCGACAGCACCACCATTGCCGACAATAATATTCAGTGCATTTACACGGATAGTAAGAGCAGGTTGTGGGTAACCACTGCAAGCGGTCTCAGTATGTTCAATCATACCACACAGCAATTTTCCAATTATGCACCCGATACGCTGGCCATGCCTAAAATTGGCAGCAGCTTCCCCGCATTGTGTGAAGAAGCCAGAGGCAATATTTGGCTGGGGGCAGATTATGACTTGCTGGTATTTGACCCTGTTACAAAAAAATTCAGCAGCAGCGGCTGGGCAGCTTTTGCCGCCGGGGTAAAACCAACCAACGGCAATCATACCAGGGTAATGGTGCTTTCACTTGTAAAAAAAGATACGGACGAGCTGTGGGTGCTTACCACCTACGGGCTGTTCAGCGTAAACACCCTTAGCCGGCATTTTGTATTTTATCCCTGCGCTGATACAGAGCTTACTGATTTTTTTGGCAATTCAATCAGCTATGTGGATGAACACAATAATTTATGGATTGGTACCTACAACAAGGGGCTGCTGCAGTTTAATACTGCCACAAAGCGCTGGAAGCGTTATACCTATCCCGCCGGCATCCTAAAAAAAGCGCTATGGCATATGACCTATGGCGTAAAACCCATGGGTGGTGATACGCTTGTTGTATGCGCTAATAATTGCCTGGTGCTGTTTGATAAGCGAAAGGAGGTTTTTTTGCAAACCATTGATACGGCCATCAACAATAATTTTCCGAAAGCCAGCTTTTATAATATATTGAAGGATAGCAATCAATACTGGCTGCTAACAGGCAGCGGGCTGGTACAAATGAAAGCAGCGCAGCAACGCTTCAGGTTTCAGACCATAGATGCCATGCCCAATGGTACTTTTAGAATTGGGTTCTCCCCTGTAACAGGGGCGCTTGTAATGGGTGAGTATTACGAAAAAACACTTTTCTATAACCCTGATACTAAAACCACAGCATCCGTAAAAGAATCCGGTAAAGTGATTACTGCGGGTTTTCGTACTTACTCGGAATTCAGCAGTAATGAGGCATACCTGAGTACAATAGATGATGTGTACCTGGTTAATCCCATCACCATGGCTGCTACCCGGCTGCAACTGCCGGATAAGGTTTTCAGCAATAACAGCTATTATGTACGCAATGCGGTAAAAGATGCAAATGGCGAAATCTGGTTCAGGTCGCCCGACCAGGGAATTATACATTACCAGCCCAAAAGCGGCCGAATGAAATTTGTTTCCTTTATACCTCCTGCGCAAGACAAGGAGTACAATGCGCTTTATTGCGACAGTGCCAGTAATACCCTGTTTGTTTCTGTTAAATATGAAGGATTGTACATGTATGACATTGATAAAAAAACAGTGCAAAATTTCCGGCTGAATATATTGCCTTCGCAAAAAGGGGCCATCATTAACACCATTGCCGGCGACAAAAACGGAAATGTTTACCTGGCAGTATTAAATAATGGTTTTTTTGTATATACTGTCAGCAACAAAACATTTAGCCGCTATACAGTGTATGATGGACTGGCTAACAATAATTGTTACTGGCTCGACCTTGATACAATGGATTATGTGTGGATTGCTACAGACTTCGGTATCAGCAGGTTTAACCCCGCTAGCAAAAAATTCAGCAATTACGGGGAGGCACAGGGC
>JANMDL010000855.1:0-8213 GCA_031376295.1 Chitinophagales bacterium | reverse complement strand
GCATGACAAGACGGGGAGAATGGTGCTTTTGGGGGCAGTATGCATGCTGACGGGTGGCAGCTTCGCACTAATCTCCGCTTCAATCTTCGCAACTCCCTCTCCACTTGTGGAGAGGGCCGGGGTGAGGCTACCCCAGCTTTGGCACTTCCAGCGTAACCTTGTAATAAGTACCGCTGCTATCCAGCTCAAAATAAATGCGGCCCTTCAGTATTTCGGTACGGCTGGCAATATTTTTAAGGCCGAGGCCAAGGGCGCTGTGGTTAAGCCTTTCAAACTCGGGCTGGGTAAGGCCCTGCCCATCGTGGTTGAGGCGAAAAAACATAAAATCTTTATTGGAATTTTGGGTAAGGTGTATAAAGCCGGCATTGCTGTGCTTTAATATATTGTTTACCAGCTCCTGCAATACCCTGAATACAAGGCTTTCCTGCTCCACAGTAAGCCTGCGCTTATAATCGTGAAAGCGGGCGCTGGCATAAATGCTGCCGCTGCCGGTAATTTTTTGAAAAAGATCGTTTACTGCACTTTCCAGCCCAAAGTTTTTAAGCGTGGGCGGCATAAGGCTGTGGCTGATGTTGCGGATAAGGCGGATGGTATCGTCAATTATCTGCTTGGCATTGTAAATGCTCTGCAGCTGGGTGGCATGGTCCTGGCTTATCATATTCTCATTCAGGTAAAGCCTTACGGTGGCCAGCAGGGGGCCGGCATCATCGTGCAGGTCGGCAGCTATGCGCTGGCGCTCCTCCTCCTGAAAGCGGATGCTGGCATGCAGCAGTATCTGCTTTTTTTCCTCCTCCAGCTGCAGCACCCTTTTATTAAACCGGTAAATTTTTTGCTGGTACAGTACTATAAATACAATAATGGCAATAACCAGCGACATTACAATAACCGTACCCAGCAGTATGGCCCATTGCGGGTTGCTTGAACTGGTGGATGGTTGTTGTAAAAAAAACATGAAGGTTTAAGTATTTGAGTTAAGTAGTTTTAGGATTGGCTATAGTAAGTTTCTTCTATATCTTCAGGACGTGAGCTAATATAAATGGCTACTGCAAATAGTAAATTTTTTATAATGTTGCAAATATGTAAAATCGGCCAATATTTTTCATTTTCTTTTTTTGGTAAATCAGCGGCATATGCAAATAGAAAAAAGACACCTGCTAAATAGATTAAAAGAGATATTACTATCCAAAACTTATAGTTTGAGTGAATAAACTCAACTTGTGGTTTGGTAAGTTGCTCATATAAATAAAAAAGACAAGTAATAATTATAATTATACATTCGATAGATGTTTGCAGTGAATCGAAGCGGGTGAAATTTCCAATAAGTATCCAATAAACACAAAAACAGGCGAAGGAAATGGAGATAAATATAAATATCTTTTTGAAAAACTTACTTCTTATAATTAACAAAAGGAGTATAGTGAATAATAAGTATTCGATTAATGTGTAATAATATAATAATATTTTTATGTTGGTATTAGTTTTGGCCAAATATAAGATGGATAGATCATTTAAAAAGCTATATATGCTATAAATCAAAATTACCCATATTGGCCATTTGTTTACTTTTTTGTGCAAAAATAAAACAGCCAATATGGGCAACAATGCTGAATATACTGAAAAATCGGATAGTCCTGGCATCTATAGTATTGAGATATTATTCTCAAATATATAAAAACGCTTTTACTTTCCTTTTATTTTATATTAAAATCCAAATACAGTTCTGAGCATTTCTTCCCAAAAATCATATTCGTGTTCTCTAACCCTGTCCGCAACAACGCCGTCCTTTTGATCCAATTGGCCAGCCATATTCACTACAGGGTAGCTTAAAATAGCTTCACCGGCAGCATCTACACCTACAAATACCAGGGTTCTTTCACCGTTTTCTTTAGCAGCACTGGCAATATTAATGCCTGCACAGCCGGGCTGGGCCAGTAATTGCTCAATAATATCGCGGCCTACAAAATGGCTGATGGTATCAGCGGGGTTGGCCTGGCGGTATGCCTGCACCATGGCGGCACCTTCGGCTAATCCAATGTCTTCTCCTACCTGGGCTAATGGTTTTACTGCGAGTTCAATTTTGTTCATACTTGTAATTTTAAAGTGGTTTTTAGTAAATTTCGGACTGTAAACATCCGCTTAAAACTTTTTATCCACAATGGCCAACTCGCATTATTTAACGCTTTAATATGGCATAAGATATTGAAATACATACACTTACAGGATATTGTAGTTAAAAGAAAGTTAAAATTTTTGGTAAATGTACGGCTTAATGTTGGTAAATTTACTATCCAAATTTTAGTAAAGCTACGACCGTAGTTCTACCTGCATGGGGTTAGTAAGAGTACGAAGGGGTGTTCAATTAAAAATTAAAAATGAAGAATTAAGAATTTTTTGGGGTTGGGAGGGGATGAAAAAGTTATAAGTGTTCATGCTGTTAACTGTCCCCGGTGAACTTTTTGGGTAATAGATAATGGGCTGTGGAAAAGTTATGGGTTATGGATTATGAGATACTGTAATCTGTTTTCTGTTAACTTTCCCCGGAATCAGGGTATTTGGTTAGGGTTGCATTTGCGATATGTGCGTTTTCCTGCGGTCATCGGTCATCGCCCATCGGGCAAGGGCAAAAAAAAAAATTCCGGTTTGCAGCCGGAAGGTTTTTAATTGGGGATAAGTTTTGCGAATGAGATTGGATTTTTAAAAACGGGAACTAAAACAAAATAGTTGATTGACACTGGCAACACAAGCACAAACAAGTTTTTTAAAGGACTATTGGTTTTAATTTAGTACAGCTTTTCTGTTTATTTGGATTTTTGGATTTTAGCTGGATAATAATTATATGTACCAATGTCAATCAACTGGTACAAAAGTAGGTACACAAATGATGCCCAACAATAGCAGAACTGCCCATTTTTACAAGTGATGCTTTTACCCTGTAGTGCGTAGTAATTCAGGCAGGCTGCGTAAATAAACGGACAATGGTGCAAGTAGTTTTACTAAGGGTTATCCCTGTGCAGTAGAACGGTTATGCACAGTAAAAAAACCTAATATGTGAAAAACCAATGAAAGCTGGGCAGGTAAAGCGTAAATGATGTATATTGCTTCTTTAAAATCACAACTCAATATTACCAAAACCATGTCCCCCGACTATTTGATAAAATTAGCCATTGCCGACGACCATAAGATATTCAGAGACGGTATAAAAATGGCGCTATCCGGCAAAGCAAATCTTAAAATGCTTTGGGAAGCCGAAGATGGCAGGGATATGATGCACAAAATAGCCATAAAAAAGCCTGAAGTGTTGCTGATGGACATAAGAATGCCCGAAATAGACGGCATTAATGCCATACAACTTATAAGGAAGGAGTACGAAGATATCAAGATTATTGTGCTTACCATGTACGACGACCAGCAAATGATCAGCAAAATGATGGAAATGGGCGCCAACGCCTACCTTACCAAAACCACCGATCCCGAGGAAATATATGAGGCCATACTCACCTGCATGAACGACGATTTTTACTTTAATGAACTGGTGAACAAGGCGGTGATGGGCAAGCTGATGCAGAAAAAGAATGTGCGCCAGCATTATGGCAGCGCCATGCCGGTAAATTTTAACGAAAAAGAATTGAAAATACTGCAGTTTCTGGCAGAGGATAAAACCACAGAGGAAATATCAAAACTTATTTTTTTAAGCCCCCGTACCATTGAAACCATCCGGCAGAATATGAAGGCCAAGGTGGGCGCCAAAACCATCAGCGGCCTTATTATGTACGGTATGCGCAATAAGCTGATTGAGTGATTAGCTGATGTGCTGATGGGATGATGTGGCGGTTAAGCTTTTTTTTGGAGCTTTTTTGTTTTTCAATCAAAGAGTTTAGCCAGGTAACTATGCAGCAGCAGAGAAGGCAAACTGAAAAAATCAGCTAATTAGCACATTATTAAATTATCACATCAAATTGACCCTGCTCACTTTTATTACTTACACAGGAACTTTTGTATTTGCATTAACTGGTGCATTAAAGGCCCGTACCACAAAGATGGATGTATTTGGTGGTGTAGTGCTGGCATTTGCTACTGCCTATGGTGGTGGTACCCTGCGGGATCTGATGATTGGCGTAAGGCCCGTTAACTGGGTAAACGATAATATTGCCCTGCTGCTGGTATTAAGTGCAACAGCAATTACTTTTCTCTTCAGGCAGAATATTAACCGATTTAAACGCACCATTTTTTTTACGGATGCTGTTGGCCTGGGCCTTTTTACTGCTGCGGGTATTGAGATAAGCCTGCAGTACGGCATCAACGAAATATATGCGCTGGTAATGGGCGTAATCAGCGCTACTTTTGGTGGATTGATAGCCGATATTCTTTGCAATGCAGTGCCCAACCTGCTGAAGCGGGGTGAGTTGTATGCTACTGCCTGTGCCATTGGTGGCGTATTATACCTGCTTTGCCGCCGCATCCCAATCAACAGTAATCTCAACCTGTTTTTATGTGTAGTAATAGTAGTGGCTATACGGATTTACAGTAAGCGCAGGCGGCTGAGCCTTCCTGAAATTTAATGGTGGTTGCTGCTCTATAAATTGCCTGTTAGTATCAGCATTTTTTTTGCAGCAGTTAACTGGCTATGTATAAAATGTGAGGATGTTTTAAATGAAAGCTTTTCAATAGAGTACAACAGTTAAAAGCTCCTGTTTTGTTTTACCCATTCTTTTATATAATTGGCAATTTCGGTAGTAGGTGTACCCGGTGCAAATAATTTTCCCACGCCTATTTCATTTAGTTGCGTCATATCATCTTCAGGTATAATGCCGCCGCCTGTAAGCAATACATCGGTCATCTCTTTTTCCTTCATTAGTGCAATTACTTTAGGGAAAATGGTATTGTGCGCCCCGCTGAGGATGCTGATGCCAATAGCATCCACATCTTCCTGCAAAGCAGCATTTACCACCATTTCGGGTGTTTGCCGCAGGCCGGTATAAATCACTTCCATGCCGGCATCCCGCAGTGCAGTGGCTATTATCCTTGCACCACGGTCGTGACCATCCAACCCTACTTTTGCAACTAAAACCCTTATCGGCCTGCTCATACAGCAATTATTTGTGTAAAAATAAAGCATCTTGTTAACTTTAGGGGTATAACCATTAAATATGCAGTACAGGCAATTGGGCAATACAGATTTACGGGTAAGTGAAGTGGGCTTTGGTGCCTGGGCTATTGGCGGCGGTGCCATGGTGGGCAATACGGCTATTGGCTGGGGTGGCAGTGATGATGGGGTTTCCTGCCTGGCCATAAAAACTGCGCTGGACAGCGGCATTAATTTTTTTGATACGGCTGATATTTACGGGCTTGGTCATTCCGAATTATTGCTGGGGCAGCAGCTTGGCAACCGCCAGGATGTAGTGTTGGCCACCAAAGCCGGCAATGTGGCAAGGGATGGGCAGTTTACAGTTGATTACACAAAAAAATATATTATTGCTGCCTGCGAAGCCAGTTTAAAAAGGCTGAAAAGGGATGCCATTGATTATTACCAGTTACACACGGCCAGGCTGGTACATGTAGAACAGGGCGAATGTATTGAGGCTATGCAGTTATTGCAGCAGCAGGGTAAGATACGGTACTGGGGGCTGTCGCTCAACACTTTTAACCCATCTGCCGAAGCGGAATATCTGATACAAAATGACCTGGGTAATGGGTTTCAATTAGTGCTCAATATTATTAACCAGCGGGCATTGCCACTTTTAAAAAGTATGCATGCCAAAGGGTACGGCATTATTGCCCGTATGCCCCTGCAGTTTGGCTTGCTTACCGGTAAGTTTGATGCAGGGGTTGCTTTTGAGGAAAATGATCACCGAAAAAACAGGCTCACCGAAAAAATAATAGGGGCATCAATTGAAGCAACGGCGCCGGTGTGGGAGCTTTGCAAAAAATACAATTGCACCAAAACGCAATTGGCTATGAGCTATGTGCTTGCTTATGCTGAAGTATCTACCGTAATACCCGGCATACGCACGCCTGAACAGGCCATTGGCAATACTGTTGGTTTGATAAAAATCAGTGAAGCGGATATGAGAATGATTGAAAGCCTTGGTACTGCTGAACTGGCCGGCCTGCTGCAGTTGATTGAGCACCAGGGTTGACATTACAGAGATTTAATTGCCAAAAACCTGTACTGCACTTTTTACCCGGCCGATGGTTTCATCCCTGCCAATCAATGCCGCTATTTCAAAAACCGCAGGGCCAAATTTGCCGCCTACCAGCATTACCCGCATGGGCAGTTGCAGTTCGCCAGGCTTGATGTTTTTTTCTGCAGCAAGATTTTTAAATTCGGTTTCAATGGCAGCGGTATCCCACTCTTGTAATGCAGTATATTTTGTAACAAGTTCCTCAAAAAAACCGGCTTTCTCTGCAGTCCATTTGGGCTTTACGGCATC
The DNA here is from genome assembly GCA_031376295.1 of Chitinophagales bacterium. GTDB lineage: Bacteria > Bacteroidota > Bacteroidia > Chitinophagales > Chitinophagaceae > Ferruginibacter. The sequence goes on along the minus strand of JANMDL010000855.1, from coordinate 1,782 downwards.
CACATCCCATTGTTGTGGTGCTGCAAAAAAGAAGCTTGCCTGTGTGTAAAAATCTGTGAGCAGTGTGCAGCGTTCCTTTACCGCATCAATCACTTTTGCCAGGTATTCATCATTGGCAACAGCCATTCCCTTCTCTGCAAAAACAGCGCTAACTTTATCGCCAAGTTCAGCACCTGCAGTTCTTTTTATCCACTCAGCATTGAACCATTTTGCTTTTTCAAAATCAAATTTAGCACCGCCCTTGTGTACCCTTTCTATGCTGAATTTTTCAATCAGTTCATCTAAGGTGAATACTTCCTGCTCGGTACCATCGTTCCAGCCCAATACGGCCAGCAGGTTAATGAAGGCTTCGGGCAAAAATCCCAACTCTTTAAAGCCTTTTGTTATCTCACCGGTATTTGGGTCTTTCCAGTCCATGGCGTATACCGGAAAACCCAGCCTGTCGCCATCTCTTTTACTCAGCTTTCCGTTGCCATCAGGTTTTAATATCAGCGGCAGGTGCGCCCATTGTGGCATAGCATCCAGCCCAAAAAGATATTTCCACAGCAGTATGTGTACCGGGGCGCTTGGTAGCCATTCTTCTCCACGAAAAGCATGGCTTATTTTCATCAGGTAATCATCCACCACCACGGCTAAGTGATAGGTAGGCATGCCATCCGCTTTCAGCAATACTTTGTCATCCACATTATTGGTATCAAACTCAATTTCACCACGTACCATATCAGTAAACGTCACAAATTCATTGGCTGGTATTTTTATCCGGATAACATGCGGTGTACCAGTATCCAGCAATTGCTGCGTTTCTTCCGGCAGCAGGCGCAGGCTGTTGTGCATGCTCATGCGTACATGATGGTCGTATTGCAGGCTGCCGCTTCCTTTGGCTTTAAGTTCTTCCCGCATGGTGTCAATTTCCTGCGGTGTATCAAAAGCATAATAGGCATGGCCTGCTGTCACTAATTTTTCAGCATATTGCCTGTAGGATGCTTTGCGTTCACTCTGGCGGTAAGGTGCATAGCCGCCGCCATGCTGCGGGCTTTCATCAGGCGTTAGTCCGCACCAGTTAAGGCAATTCATAATGTATTGCTCGGCACCTTCCACAAAGCGGCCCTGGTCGGTATCCTCCACCCGTACTATAAATTGGCCGCCATGTTTTTTGGCAAATAAATAATTGTATAAAACGGTGCGTACGCCGCCCAGGTGTAACCCCCCTGTAGGAGATGGTGCAAAACGAACTCTTACTGTGCTCATGCTGCAAAGATAAGGCCGCAAAAGTGTATCTTTAACTGTTTTTAATGCAAATAATAAATGGAAAAGGTAATTCAGCAGATTGAACTTTTAAGAGCAGAACTGGCTGGTTTAATGCCCATGCAACCGGAGTACGCAGTTAAACTTGAAAAAAAAATGCGATTGGAGTTTAACTTTAACTCCAATCACCTGGAGGGCAATACCCTTACCTATAACGAAACGGAACTGCTCCTGATTTTTGACGAAACAAGGGGAAACCATACATTGCGGGAATACGAAGAAATGAAGGCCCATGATGTGGCATTGCAATTGGTGAAGGAATGGGCAATAGATCCGGAAAGACCGCTGACAGAGAGTAATATTAATAACCTGAATGAGATAATATTGGTAAAACCTTTTTGCGCAATCGCTCCGGCAGGCAGGGAGGTCCCATCGTATTGAAAAATACCTTGCCAGGAAGCAATCCAAATGTTGCCCTTTCTATCTTGTATTATATTACGAGTGATATTTTTAGGTACGGTGGAAGGGATTACGTCT
>JANMDL010000823.1:0-11413 GCA_031376295.1 Chitinophagales bacterium | reverse complement strand
CCTTCGGCATCGTGTATGGTAACCACAATGCAAATTTCGGCTGCGTTGGCATCTATGCGTGACAAATCAACTTTTACCTGCTCGTCATCACCATCACCATCCCCGGTAAGGTTATCGCCCGTATGCTCCACGGCACCATCAGGCGTCTTCAGGTTATTGTAAAAAATAAAATGACTGTCGGAAAGAAGTTTTTTGTTTTCTCCCAGTACAAAAACAGAGGCGTCAAGGTCAAATCTGCCGCCTGTAGCAGTACTATTGGTGTCCCAACCCAGCCCGATTGTAAATTTTGGGGCATTTAATGATTCCCTTTGCCCCTTTTGTAAGTTAATAGCCATAGTTTTTTGTTTTCTAGTTATTACATATTTGGTTGTACAATGTTACTTTATTTTATTGTGCAGTGCAAGGTTTTTCAGCTTTATTGCCAAATGGTCTTACCCAGCCTGTTTTAAGTAAGTTACCGGTTTCCTGCTGTTTTATTCATTTTTTGTTTTCGTTTGCCCCCGGTCACTGTCATTATTTCACTGCTTTATTGCGGCTTATTGTCAGGCTGGTGCAGTTTTTTCTGTATTTAAACACTCAATATGCTGCTTTAAAATACCCAGGTTTGCCATATACACATCAATAGTATGGTAACTGTTCCCCAGCGCAAGGTTGTACAGCATGTTAATAAAAACAGGTTGCTGCTGCCGTATGAATGCGGTAAAGGTACCAGGGTCTGTATTTAAAATGTATTTTACAATCCTGGTATTAAAGGCAAACCTTTCTGATTTTATGATGACATCAAGATCCTCAATTGATTTAACGCTAAAATAGTTCAGGTAATTTTCTATACTCGGATGAACATCCTGGTTGGTTAATTCAGCAAAGTACAAAAGAAAGCAGTTGTTGGTCAACCCATATTCTTCTATCATTTTGCAAATCATCCTTTCGTGGCTGCCGGTAATTCTAATGTCATCAAGAAAGATTAAGATTTTACCGGTGAGAAAACTTTTATCAATATGAAAACTGTCATTACCAATCAGTTTTATTCTTTCTGCCGCATCCAGTTCACCATAATCTTCTTTATAAGTAATGGTTCTGTGTATTTTTGTTTCCTGCACCACCGGCAGGTTATTGCCAGCCAGCCAGTTGTTCAGCTCATATACAAAGTAGTTTTTCATGGTAAATGTTGCTGTGGGTATAAAAGCATAGGGGCTTGAAATAACTACTGCCTGGTTGCTGAATATTGCTGCATCGGCATGCTTTGCAATAAAGCCCTTTGCCAGAGCGGCGCCAAACCCTGCTGCAATCACATCATCGCCAAATTTAAATCTGCTGTAAGCTGCCGGGCTGAAGCTGAAGGCATCAGTATTTTCAATTGTATGTAATGAAAAATTTATGTGCATCAGTTAAACAGGCTGGTGATTAATTTTCCGTTGGTGTTAATCTGAAAGGCATGTATACCGAAAGATTCTGCCCCCAAAATATCTGCCACCGGATTATCGCCTATGTGCATAATCTCATGCAGCGCAATGTGGTTGCTTGTTCTCAATGTGGTGATATGCTGCAGCATAAGCCTGTACATTTCAGCATTTGGTTTTGATACCCCCGCTTCGTCGGAATACAACTGAAAATCAAAGTATTTCGACAATGCCAGTTCTTCATTTATTTTTCTCAGCGTTTCACCCCGTATAAAGGCAGTGTTGCTTAAAATATTCAGAGTAACTGCCCCGTCCTGCTTTATTCTGTCCAGGCAGGTATACGTTTGTTCATTAAATATGGTGGGCATATATTTTAAAATCAGCGCTTCCATTTCTTTGTAAAGTGCTGCTGTATCAAACTTTCCAAAAGGTTCAAGGCTGTCGTTCAGCATATAAATCACCATCAGGTACATTTCCTCCGCATCAATATTTTTTCCTGTTTTTTCGTTGATGGCATTGCACATCAGATCTGTATGCCTGAAAGCGGTTTCCACTTCTTCAATACTTTTTTTCAATGTATTAAAATGATGATAAAAGTACAATGCCCGTTCTTTTTTAAAAGCAGGGTTTGATTTAATAAGTGTAAACCAAAGATCGAAAGAAAAATGTTTTATCTGTTTCATTGTTATTGGGGCCTGAGATTGATTCAGCTTGCAATGGCTGCTGTATTTTAAATTACTGTTACCAAACATCCTCAGCAGTGCTGCCGGTTTAAATCACAATGCCTCTTTTTATTTAATAATCTGCCCTTTAAAATATTTCGACAGAAAAAATGACAGGTCTTCTCTGTAACCAATACCAGATGCTTCAAATTTCCAGTGCCCGTCTTTTTTATACAACCTGCCAAATTCCACCCCTGTTTCTACCGAAAAATCTTCATCCAGTTCATACTTCGCAATTTCGGTTCCGTTTGCATCATCCACAATGCGAATGTAGGAGCTTCTTACCTGTCCAAAATTCTGCTTCCGGCCTTCGGCATCGTGTATGGTAACCACAAACAGTATTTCATTAATTTCGGAGTTTAACTTAGCCAGATCTACCTGTATGCTTTCATCATCACCATCTGCACTGTTGCCACCTGTAGGATCATCGCCCGTATGATGAAGGGCCGTATCTGGTGAGTCAGTATTGTTAAAAAAAATGAAATATTCTTCTGTTGGAATCAATCTGCTGGCATTTATCATAAAAGCCGAGGCATCCAGATCAAAATCATGCCCTGTTCCTTCATTGGGGTTCCAGCCCAATCCAACACTTATTTTCGATAAACCGATGTCAATTTTTTGCCCTTTAATTAAGCTGATGGCCATATTTCTGATGATTTAATTTAATGAGGCCAAATATAGAGATTTTGCCCTGAGAAATAGCTGAAAGTGTGTAAATTTTATCTTTTTCATTCTGCATATGCTTTAAACGGCAGATTTTTAGCGTAAACAGATAAAAACGACTCTGTTATGATCATCTGTATTTGTTGGCGACGGGTATGCCGGGGTATTAAAAATTTTCCAGACTGGTATCCAATTTCCGGCAGCTAAGCGGTTACTATTATCATTTGTAATTTATTCGCAGAAAACCTGCTGCTGCCATTAGTTAAACAAAAAATATTTTTCTTCTTTCTTTTTAACAATCCAGAATAAACTGCTGTATAGTCATTATCCTTCTCCTGCATCAATTATTGTTGTACACTGCAGTAAACACCTGTGATAAAATCTATTTTGTTTGCCAGAAATCAATTCAATAGATGATTTATTTAAAGCCTTGAGTAATCAAATGTTATTGAATTGTTAATAGGGCAGAGCTGGCGAACCAATGAGTGATAAATATGTTTTATATAAAAAATTCACATTATGAAGTCGATTAAAAGGATTGTATTGTTATTGAGTGTTAGTATTTTTGCGATGAGTGCATCCGCACAAAAAAAGGCTGATATTGTTGGTGTTGCTTCAGGTTCTGCCGATCATACCACACTGGTTGCAGCGGTAACAGCAGCCGGGTTGGTAGAAACACTAAAAAGTAAAGGGCCATTTACAATATTTGCTCCCACCAATGCCGCTTTCGACAAATTGCCTGCTGGTACCGTAGCCACGCTGCTGAAGCCGGAGAACAAAGCGCAACTGGCGGGTGTACTTACTTACCATGTAGTAGCCGGAAAATTAAATGCAAAAGCAGTACTTGCGGCTATTACAGCCGGGGGCGGGCAGGTAGTATTAACTACTGTTGCAGGTGGTAAACTGATTGCATCAGTTGAAAATGGCAAGGTGATTTTAACGGATGAGAAAGGTGGAAAAGCTACTGTAACGGCAACGGATTTGAAAGCCAAAAATGGTGTTATCCATGTAATTGACACTGTGGTGCTTCCGGGATCTTAATATGATTTCTTTTTGTAATCAATTGCAAAAAACTGTCCTGTAATCCGGGACAGTTTTTTTTACATTCAATAGTGATTTATTCATGGCCTGTGAACAATGCCACAGATGTTCCTGGTTTATATCGATAACCATTTCACCTTTATGGCCGGCAACCACAAACCGGGAAAATCATCCTTTCCGGAAACTTGACAATATGAAATTGCCAATTTACCGTATTTTTAACAATGCGTTTTGTATTTCTGTGCATAGCAGTATGTATCAGCCGGTTGATGCTGGCTCAGTACAATTTTCAGGCTTATACGCCTGTAAACGGGCTGGTTGATGCAAGGGTACACAACATTTACCAGGATAAAAAGGGAGTGCTTTACTTTCTTACACGGGATGGTTTCAGCAGCTTTGACGGGCAGCGGTTTACAAATTTTACACAGGTAAATGATTTGCCGGTATCAGTAACCAACAATATGCTTCAGATGCAGGATGGCAGCCTGCTGCTTTCTGCCAATACCGGTATTTATCGGTTAAAAAATAATTTGCTTTACAGGGATACCATCCTGTTTAAGCAGGTACTGGAGCCGGGTGATTTTATTCCGCTAAGAGGCGGGCAATTTCTGTTACCGGCTTATTCAGGCTTGTATTTGTTTGATGGTAAAAAACTGCAGCAGTTAAATACAAAGACAATAAATAACTCAAAAGTCCCTCTTAATCTTGATAAGGCAGTAGCTTCCGGCAAGTTTATGGCAGCCATGGTGGCAGGCAAACTGCTGCTGTACAACTGGCAAACACAGGAGGTGACTGATGTACTCAGCAACACCAGGTGCTTACATATACTGCAATACCAGTCGCTTATTTTTGTACTTACAGAAAATGGATGGCAGCAACTTAATACCGAAGCGTGGAACCGGGGTAAGCTGGTAATGGAGCCGCTTTATTTTAAACAGTGGCTGCCTGCTGGTTTCAGCTTTTATACTTTTTACATAGATGCCCGGCAAAATATTTGGCTGCTCAGTTCGTCAGATGGTTTGTGCTGTATACGTGCCGGAGCAAACAGCCCTGTTTTTTATAATGCTGCTGCCGGTCTGCCTTCGGGTATCAGCAATGTGTACAGCGATGCAGAGGGCAACACATGGATGATAGTACCCGGCAAAGCGGTATATAAAATGCTGCAGAGCAGGGTATCGCCCTTTGTGTTTGATAAACAGTCACGGGCTATTTCATTGTGCGGCAGCAATGAGGCACTGGTGCTGGGCAAAAAAGACAGCTTACTAACCTATACACCACAAGGGCAACAATTGATAAGAATGAAAACACCAGCCGGCAGCTACAGGGCTTTTTACTGGAATGGTGATTGGTGGCATCTGCTGCCCGAAGGGGTTTTGTTAAGTGCCGGTGGTAAGCGCATCGCCCTTAAGAGAACACTGGAGGGATTGTTGAGCCTTTCGGTCAAACTATCTTTTGATAAGGAAAACCGCCTGCTGATTGCCGGCAATTATTGCAATATTGTTGATAGTAACTACCGGCAATGGAGTTTCAGGTTGCCATACTTTACCGACAGGGTAGTGGCTGATGCTCAAAACAATTACTGGGGTTTCAGCCGTGGTGGGCATATCGTTAAGTTCGGCCTGCAGGGAGACAGTGTACAACAACTTGCCTTGTACGATGGGCTGCGCTATGGCACCAGGGAGGTATTGCATTGGAATGGTGATACATTCTGCATAGGTACCCGCAGTGCAGGGCTGGTACTATTAAAAATGAATCCTTCAGGCTACCAATACCTGTCGGTAATGGGCAGAAGCAGGGGGCTCAGTAATAATTTTATTGTGGATTTGCATAAAGCGGGTACGCATACATTGCTCGCCGCCACTGTTACAGGGCTTGATATGTTTCATTTTTACCCAACGGATACCACTGTGGAGCAATTGTATGGCCGCATCAATGTATTTGCCGGTGCGAATTATCTTGCTAAACTGAATGACAGCACCGTACTGGCATATAACGAGGATCAGACAGTGTACCAGGTAAACACGAAATCTTCCGGGGAAACCGGTTATATTCCGGGGTTATTTTTTAACCAGGTAAGGGTAAATGGCGAAGCAGTGGATACCAGCAGCAAACCATCTTTTGCGTACAATAAAAATAACCTGCGCTTTTCTGTTAGCGCCCCCAGTTTTATAGATGAAAAGAATATCCGTTTTTTGTTTCGGCTTACCAGCAATGAACTGGAAAAAGAACAGCAGGGTCTGTCGGCCGATTTTGAAATAGCCAACCTGCCACCAGGAGATTATCAATTAATGGTTACCGCTAATTTCCCCGGTTATCAATACACCACACAGTCTGCCCGTTATCATTTTACCATCCGAAAGCCCTTTTGGAAAACAATCGGCTTTATACTTACCACCGTGATCTTGCTTTTGCTGGGGGCCTACCTGTTTTTCCGGAGTGTATTGCAGCGCAGGCTTTTGCAGCAGCGTATTCAGCTCGAAAAAGAAAAAGCTATTGCAGGCGAACGCAGCCGTATTGCCACAGATATGCACGATGAGCTGGGTGCCGGTATTTCCACCATTAAATACCTTAGCCAGTCTGCTCCCTTTATAGCCCCGGAGATACAAAAAGAAAATAACCTGAAAATATCGGCCCAGGCTGATGAACTGGTGGATAAGATGAACGACATCATCTGGGCCATGAACGAAAACAATGACACACTCGATAACCTGCTGTATTACTGTAAGGCATGGGTGGTGGAGTATTGTGATGCACATCATTTACAGGCTTCGGTTTTACTGCCGGATACTATTGCTCAGCTTACTGTACGTGGCGATATAAGGCAGCATATTTTTTTATGCATTAAGGAAGCGGTGCACAATATCATTAAACATGCCGGTGCTACCACTATGCAACTGGAGTTTGTACCGGGCTTAAATAAAATGGACATTATCATTTCTGATAATGGCAACGGGTACGACAGGCAGAAAATTAAACCGGGCAACGGGCTGTATAATATGGCAAAAAGAGTGCAGCAGTTAAACGGCACTATTGAAACAGACAGCAGTAACGGAACAAGGTTGCATTTTTGTGTACCCATCTAACGAAAGTTATAGCGTACACCGCAAATGATATATTATTTTTGAAGTTATGGCAAAAATCAGGGTGGGCATAGTGGAAGATATTGAAGACATCAGGAATGCCATTGCCGCATTGCTGATATGGGATGCCGATTTTGAATTGGTATTTACCCTGGGTCGTGCCGAAGAAGCTGTGGATACAATACCAGCTTTGCAGCCAGATATTGTGATAATGGATATTAACCTCCCTGGCATGAATGGCATTGATTGCATCAAAAAAGTACAACCTGAATGCCCTGCTACCCAGTTCATGATTTTTACTATTTATGAGAACGATGAAAATATTTTTAATGCCCTGGAAGCAGGAGCCAGCGGGTATTTACTCAAAAAATCATCCATGCCCCAAATTGCCGAAGCCCTGAAGGAACTGAACAATGGCGGCTCACCCATGAGTGCACAGATAGCCCGCCGCTTAGTACAACGATACCAAAAAGACAGCAACCCCGCTAAGGAAGACGAAGGACTCAGCACCCGTGAAAAAGAAATCATCCAGTTACTCTCCACCGGCCTGCTGTACAAAGAAATTGCCGACCGCCTTGGCATCACTACCGGTACTGTAAAGCAGCATATCCACCGCATTTACGAAAAATTGCATGTGAGCAATAAGACGGAAGCCATTAATAAAGTATTTAGGAAGAGTTGATAGTTGAGAATTGAGAGTTGAAAGTGCTCCCATGTAACAAATACTTCCAGCTTCGAAGGAATTAGCATATTAGCACATTTGCACATCTGCATATTAGCACTAACCAAGGTTATATTGCCCAAACCAACTTTCACCCCCAACTTTACAAAGCCTTTGGTACATCCGTATCAAGGTGCAAAACATCACCACTTAAACGGAACAATCATGGTACAAAAATTTTTTACATTATTATTGGTAATCGGTTTTTTTGGCAGCAATAACGTACAGGCCCGCATCTGGCGTATCAACAACAACCCCGGTGTTGCCGCCGATTTTTCCAATTACAGTACGGCTGTAATAAGTGCATTGGTTACCAATGGCGATACGTTGCATCTCGAAGCCTCTGCCACTGGATATAATACCGGCTTGCTCAACAAAAGGCTGGTGGTTATTGGCAACGGTTATTTTTTGACCGGTGCTGGCAGCAACCCCAATTTGCAGGCCAATACAAATAGTGCTTTTATCGTTTCTGCCATATCGTTCGACAGTCTCTCAACCGGCTCCAAATTCCTCGGCGTTAATATCAATGGCGATCTTTGGCTCGACCCACGGGCTGATGATATCATTTTTGAGCGTTGTCGCTTTAACAGCATCAGTTGGAACACACAAGCCTCCAATACCTTTAACAGGGCCGCCAACCTCGTTTTTAATAAATGTTATTTTAACGGGGCCTCGCCGGTAACACAGTTTTATTTCGACAACCTGCAAATCACCAATTGTATTGTAAACGCCTCCATGAGTTTTGTGGCGGGCAATATCAATAGTGCATTGATGCGCAACAATCTTTTCAGTGGCAGCAGCCAGATTAATCTTACCAATACCTATTTTGCCAATAATATCGTAATAGATATAGTGCCGGGCAACTTCAATGTAATCAGCTCAACCATCAAAAATTGTATTGCTGAAAACAACCTGCTGCCTGTGGGCAATGGCAATCAAAACAATATAACCGAAGCTGCCCTGTTTGCAGGCCCAACAGGCAACAGCACCGATGGGCAATGGCGGCTTGTGGCCGGTTCCCCTGCCATTGGTGCCGGCGAAACGGTAGGTGGTATCACGCCCGACTGCGGCCCTTATGGTACCGCCGACCCTTACCGGCTCAGCGGCATAGCGTCCATCCCTACCATTTACAGTCTTACAGTACCTGCATCCATCGGTGTGGGCCAACCATTGAACATAAACGTAAGTACCCGCAGCAATAATTGATGCAACCGTTTTAACCATTAAATCAATAAGTATGAAACGGAACTTACTGCTTTTTTCAGTCTTACTCCGGGCGTTAGCGGTGCAGGGTCAACAGCCTTATCCCCCTGCACCATCACCGCCGGGCAATATGGTGCAACTGGAATATTTCTTTAATACCGATCCGGGTTTTGGCAATGGTACGCCCATAACAGTACCAACCCCCCAGCCTGATCTGAACAATTTTGCGGCAGCCATCCCCACCATTGCACTGCCACAGGGCTACTACCGGCTGTACATCCGCAGCCGGGATGTAAATGGCCAGTGGAGCCATACTGCCAGCGGTATTTTTAGCAATGTGGTAGCACCTGTTTATCCCACGGCGCCACCTGCCCCGGTAAACATCGTTAAGCTGGAGTACGCCATTGATGCCAACCTGCCCTTTGGCAGCGGTACCGATATACCCATTACACCCGGTCTTAACGTGGCCAACCAAAATGTAAGCATCAGCACAACCGGGCTGCCCGCAGCGCCGCATATACTGTATATCCGCAGCCAGGATGCCAATGGCGCATGGAGCCTCACCAACATATCTTTTTTTGACAACAGCGTGGCGCCGGCTTACCCCACTGCACCGCCGCCCGCAACGGCCCTGCAGCAATTAGAATATTTTATTGATACCGATCCCGGTTTTGGCCTGGCCACATCCGTTAGCTTTACGGCCGGTACCGATATCAGCACTTCTTTTTCGGTAAACGGTTTGGCCAATGGCCTCCACAACTTTTACATCCGCAGCCGCAACAACCCCTGGAGCCATACAACCGTGGTGCCCTTTGTGGTAGGCACGGTTACACCGGTAAACTGGCTCTATATCCGTGGCGAAATAAAAGACAACGCTTCCTGGATAGCATGGGTCACGGCTAATGAGCAGAACAGTAAGTATTTTGAACTGGAGCATAGTGCCGATGGCCGAAGCTTTCTGCCCATTGCTACCATAGCCGCTGCCGGTAATAGCAGTACTACCAGGTATTACAGCGCCAAACATCCTTCGCCACAGCCGGGTATCCATTACTACCGCATCAAGCAGGTGGACAATGATGGCAGCTACCGGTATTCGGCAGTAATAACCCTGTTGCAAAAGAACGGCAAGGGCATTACGGTTAGCCCTAACCCAGTACAGGATTATACAATGGTATGGTTAGAAGCCACCAACCCTGTAACCTTGTGGCTTTTCAATGCCAACGGCCAATTGGTTAAGCAGCAAAAGGGCAATGGGCAGTGGCCATACCGGTTGGATATGGCAGACTTACCTGCGGGAAAATACATATTGGAAGTGCGAAATGAAAAGCAAACCAAACAGCAAATCAGCATTCAAAAATTATAAAGAAACAGTTGTTATGGCGCCATTCTCCTATTCCAGTAAAAAGTTATCTAAGGCAAAGCTGTTGTTGCTCGTCTTCAGCGTATGCGCCAACGGCTTGTGGGCACAAAACGTGGGCATCGGCAATACCGACCCCGCATATAAGCTTGACCTGAGCGGACGGTTGCGTATCCGTGGCGGCTTCAACGAAAATTTTACCGCTGGTATGTGGTTTACCGGTATTGCTAACGATACCGCTACCAACAAAATATTCTGGGGCATGGAAAGCGATAGCACGGCTGGTTTTTACAGTGAACTCGGCAATAATGGCTGGTTCCTGGTGGCCAATGCCAGAGATGGCAGGTTGGGCATCCGCAACAGGAGCCCCAAATTTCCCTTATCATTTGATGACCAGGGCGGCGATAAAATTTCGTTATACCGGGATGGCAACAGTGGCAATTATTATGGCTTGGGCGTTGGCGATGCCACCATGCAGTTGATGACGCCGCATGCTAACACAAATATTGTATTTGGCTATGGGAAAAGCGACAATTTTACTGAAAATATACGCATGACGGGTACGGGCAGCATGGCTATCGGTACCGTGAATACAAGTTTGGCGGGCCTTACCGTTAACAAAAAAATAGGGGCCACTCATGCCATCTTTGGCGGCAATACCACGGGCGTGTCCATCGAGTCTTCTTTTCCGGGCATTGGGTTCAATAGCTATTACAACATCATTCGTAAAAACATAGCTAACGGTTACAGCGGTTATATCGGAGTAAACCCAATTGTTGGAGGCATGCAATTCCTGGTATCCACGCAAAGTAATAATGCCGATGTGATGAGCTTCTATAAAAGTGCTATTGATATAAAGCCCGATGGTAAAGTTGGTATTGGCGTAAGCGACCCTGTTTACTTGCTGGATGTGGGTGATCGAATGCGCATCCGTTCCAAACCAGGTTATACAGCCGGCCTTTGGTTGAACAATGCAGCTAATAGCGCTTCACCCGCTTTCTTCGGAATGTTGGCCGATGATCAGGTTGGCCTGTTTGGAAGCGGTACGGGCTGGAGTTTTTTGATGAATACCCAAACAGGCGCCATTTCATTTGGGGGCAATGCGGGGCAACCCGGGCAGGTACTAACCAGCAACGGCACGGCTGGCGCACCCAGTTGGCAGGGTGGCGGTGGTAACAATATTTTTATAGCAAGACAAGTCAATAGTTCTACATCGATTATAAATG
>JANMDL010000714.1:0-13818 GCA_031376295.1 Chitinophagales bacterium | reverse complement strand
GCCAAAGTATAAATTATAAATAATATGTCCCAATCCTCCATCGAATGGACCGAAATGACCTGGAACCCCACAACAGGCTGTAACAAAATTTCAGCAGGTTGTAAATATTGCTATGCAGAAGTAATGACACGCCGCCTGCAGGCAATGGGTATTGATAAGTACAAAGATGGGTTTGCCGTGCGTACACATGAAGATTCACTGAATACCCCTTATTCATGGAAGAAGCCCAAAGTGGTTTTCGTTAATTCCATGAGCGATCTGTTTCACCCCGAAGTGCCGTTTGGGTTTATACAAAAAGTATTTGCAGTAATGAATGATACCCCGCAGCACACTTACCAGGTGCTGACAAAAAGGGCCGGTAGGCTGTATGAACTTCATCATCATTTTAACTGGACTCCCAATATCTGGATGGGCGTTTCCGTTGAAGACGAACGGGTGCTTGACCGCATTGATTTTTTACGGGAAACCAATGCCAAAACCAAGTTTCTTTCCTGTGAACCATTAATTGGTCCTTTGTACGGCATGAATTTATCTGGCATTGACTGGGTGATTGCAGGAGGTGAAAGTGGCCGAAAGGCAAGGCCGATGAACGAAATGTGGGTTTGGGACATAAAAATGCAATGCCAGGAGCAGGAAGTGCTGTTCTTCTTCAAGCAGTGGGGCGGTACTAATAAAAAGAAAGCAGGCAGGCTGCTGGCAGGCAACACCTATGACGAAATGCCTGTAATTGAACACGTCATGTAAATAACACAGTACCCTGCAAAACAACTTAACCCATATCAGCAAATTTTTAAGCCTCATACTCCGGCATCAGCCTGAAAAAATTGGTATTACACTGGATGAAAACGGCTGGGCTGGTGTGGATGAACTGATTGAGAAAATGAGTACGGCCGGTACTGTCATCAGTAATGAAATACTGGTTGAAGTGGTGACGACCAATGACAAACAACGCTTTGCCTTTAATGACAATAAAACTAAAATAAGGGCCAGCCAGGGACACTCTGTAGCTGTTGACCTTGACTTAAAAGAGCAAGCCCCGCCTGAATTGCTTTATCATGGAACGGTAAATCAGTTTACCGGCAGCATTAAAATAAAAGGGCTGCAAAAAATGGAGCGTACCTATGTGCATTTGAGCAGTGAAATTGCCACGGCGCAAAAAGTAGGCAGCCGCAGGGGAGTGCCGGTAATACTCACCATAAAAAGCGGACAAATGCACAGAGATGACTTTCAATTCTTTCTTTCCGCCAACGGGGTATGGCTTACCAATCATGTACCACCGGCTTATATACAGTTTTAAAAAAAATACCCGGGAGAATCTGTCAACCAAATTCTCCCGGGTAATCAATGATAAATATTATTTTGCCAGTAACAGGCTGTTATTCCACTGCCACAATACGCTCTGTACCTTTTTTATCTCCCTGCTGCCAAACAAGCAACAGCAACTTAGCAGATATAGCCGGAACAGGAATGGCTGTATAACTGCCAATACCACTAAAGCTAACTGTTGTTTTACTGAAAAGCTTTCCGCTGTTGTCAAATACACTCAGCACAACCGGCTTATTCAGCTCCAGCCCTTCCCCGGCAATAACACGGATGGCACCTTTAACTATGCTTGATTGAATCAGTATGGGCTTGTCAGCTTTGCTGCTGTTTTTTACTACTGCGGCATCACTGTATTTTCTGTTACCATCCTTATCAGTACTCAATAGTCTGTAAAAATTGTTGCCCGTTAATGGAGCATTGTCACTTATTGTATAGTTCTTTTCAATTGCACCACCCGCAACAGCATTGGTACTTGCCACCGAATAGTAATTGCTGCCATTGCCAGAACGCTCTACGGTATAATGTGCCATGTTCTGCTCATGTAAACTTTTCCAACTGATGGTAACAGATTGTGTTTGTATATTTTTCCTGGCAGAAAAGTCTTTTATATCAACAGGCAAGGTTGTAGTATAACTCACTGTAATGGTAATATGATCAATCCTGGCGGTTTGCGGTGCACCAGGAGCACTCACCCTTTGGGCAGCAACAGCCACGCCAAAACCAGCACCATTAACATCAGCCAATGTCCAGGTATTGCCCCATAAGTCAACACTGCCACCATAGTTGGAAACAGCATCTGTAGTTGGCCAGTTGGTAGCAGAAGCTTTATTGGTAACAGTTTGCGTAACGCCACCCTTCACCAGCATCACTTCCCTGTCGGTAACATTATTGCCGCCGGTAAATGATTTTTCCACAGTGGCTGTAATACCTATAACTGTATTGCCGGCCGGCAC
This sequence comes from Chitinophagales bacterium, assembly GCA_031376295.1. GTDB lineage: Bacteria > Bacteroidota > Bacteroidia > Chitinophagales > Chitinophagaceae > Ferruginibacter. The sequence goes on along the minus strand of JANMDL010000714.1, from coordinate 11,542 downwards.
TGCAAACCCAAAATTGGTGGTAACCAGCCTGTCAGTATAATCACCTGCTGTTGACATAGTGGTAGATAGGGCATACGCATTGTCTGATACAGTTGCATTTGCAAGAGTTGTCCAGGCTCCCTTGGAACCAACAACAACTTCGTTTGCGATGGTGCCGGGAGAATTGGGACCCGCTGACTGGGCATAGCCAGACGAAATAATAAAGGAAAGAATGAACGAAGATAAAATCTTCCTGACAGTTACATTTCTCAATAAAGAGGATGTAACATGGTTGTAAATTTGCTGCATTTTACGTTGAATAAAGTTTAAACATTAAAAATTAGTGGTGAAGATAGGCAAATGCGGCAGATAGTTGCATAAAAGTCATATATCGGCAGCTTTTTATCTTCCAACCCTTCTTCGTATCTTCCCCTTTCAACTTACAGGCATGAAGCAGTTAATCACATTCTTTCTTTTAATAACAGGTGCAACCGTCAATGCGCAAACGTTAGCCCAACTGAACAAAAGCCGCATCACACTCCCCAATGGCTGGAGCCTTACGCCTGCGGGCAAATCATTACCACTCGGCGATCTGCCTTTGAATATGGTGCTTAGCAAAAATGGTAAAATGATGGCCGTTACCAACAACGGGCAAAGCACACAAAGCATTCAAATCTTTGATATGGCAAAAGAAAAATTGCTTGATTCTGCGGCCATCCCCAAAAGCTGGTACGGGCTGAAGTTTTCTGCCGACAGTAAAAACCTGTATGCCAGCGGCGGTAACGACAATATGATACTGAAATATACTATTGATAACAATAAATTAATCCTGTCCGACAGCATCATCCTCGGTAAAAAATGGCCAGAAAAAATTTCACCAGCCGGGCTGGATATTGATGATGCAGCACAGTTGCTTTATGTAGTTACCAAAGAAAACAATTCCCTTTATATTATTGACCTTGTGTCCAAAAAAACATTGCAGCAGATAAAATTACCAGCGGAAGCTTTTACCTGTCTGCTGTCACCTGGTGCCAAACTGCTCTACATCAGTTGCTGGGGCTGCGATAAAGTGCTGGTGCTGGATACAAAACTTCGCAGCATTGTTAATGAAATACCGGTGGGCGATAACCCCAACGAAATCTGCCTTACCAAAAAAGGTGATTATCTTTATGCAGCCAATGCCAATGATAATTCAGTGTCTGTTATAAGCACAGCAACCAATAAAGTAATTGAAACATTGAATGCGGCGCTGTACCCGGATGCGCCAAGCGGCAGCACCACCAACGGCCTGGCGCTTGACCCAACAGAAAAAACCTTGTACATAGCCAATGCTGATAATAATTGCCTCGCAGTATTTGATATCAGCAAACCAGGTGAAAGTAAATCAAAAGGCTTTATACCAACAGGCTGGTATCCCACCAGTGTAAAAGCGATTGGCAAAAAAATATATGTAGCCAACGGAAAGGGGTTTTCTTCATTGGCAAATCCATACGGGCCAAGCCCATTACGAAAAAAAGAAGAAGTAATCTACCAGCAGGGAGATTTGAGTAAGCCGGTGGACGTACAGTATATCGGCGGACTCTTTAAAGGCACACTCAGCATTATACCTGCGCCATCAGCCAAACAATTAAGTGATTTCTCAGTAGCAGTATTCACCAACACGCCATATACAAAGCAAAAGGAAACCAATGCTGAAGGTATGGCAGGCAACCCTGTACCCATGAAGACAGGTGCAAAATCACCCATAAAATATGTGTTTTATGTAATCAAAGAAAACCGTACTTACGACCAGGTGCTGGGCGATATGCCGGAAGGTAATGGTGACACCAGCCTTGTTTTGTTCGGCAATAATATTACACCCAACCAGCATGCATTGGCCAGCCAGTTTGTACTGCTCGATAATTTTTATGTAAATGCAGAAGTAAGTGCCGATGGGCACAACTGGAGTATGGGTGGGTATGCAACTGATTACCTGGAGAAAACATGGCCAACCAACTATGGTGGTCGGGGTGGTAAATACGATGCAGAAGGCAACAGGGAGATTGCCAATAACAAAGCTGGCTTTATCTGGGATCATTGCAAGCGCAATGGCATAAGCTTCCGCACGTATGGCGAGTTTGCCGATGATGGCAGGGCAAATATTCCTGTGCTGAAAAATAATATGTGCAATTATTATGCAGGCTACAATATGAGCATAAAAGACACCACACGTTTCTATCAATGGAAGAGAGATTTTGATTCGCTGGTGGTGCTTAATGCAGTGCCGCAGTTTAGCACAGTGCGTTTTGGTAACGACCACACCGAAGGCTTACGCAAAGGCAGGCCCACCCCTTTTGCACATGTGGCAGATAATGACCTTGCAGTGGGCATGTTTATTGAACATCTTTCAAAAAGCAGTATTTGGAATGAAACGGCGGTATTCATACTGGAAGATGATGCACAGAACGGAGCCGACCATGTAGATGCACACCGCAGTCCGGCTTATGTAGCAGGAGGTTTTGTAAAAAGGAGTTTTGTTGACCATACTATGTATTCTACCACATCAATGCTTCGCACAATTGAATTGATATTGGGCATGCCACCCATGACGCAGTATGATGCTGCAGCTACACCCATGTGGCGTTGTTTCAGTAATACAGCCACAGGCAGTGCATTCACAGCTGTTGTTCCCTCTGTAGATCTCAATGAAAAAAATACTGCTGTAAATGAGTGGCAGCGGCTCTCAGAAACATTTGATCTGGCAAAGGAAGATGCGGCACCGGATATTGAATTCAGTAAAGTGGTTTGGCATGCAGTTAAGGGCGTGCATATGCCTTTCCCCGGGCCAAGGCGTGCAGCATTTGTAAAACAAGGGGTTAAGAAAGAGGATGATTAATGCTGAATAACTACTGGCCGTTATTACCGGTTGGTAAGGTTACGGATACCGCAGTGCCCATACCTTTGGTGCTTTTAATATCAATAGTTGCATTCATGGTTTTAAGGAGGTCTTTAATAATAAGGTATCCAAGGCCGTTACCCTTCCGGTTATCCATATTGGCAGAGGAAACAATAAATTGCTCGGTCATAATATTATTAATCTGTTCTTCCGTCATACCTGTTCCCTCATCTTTTACAGTAAGCGAAAGCATTTGTGCGTTTTGATGGCAACTGATTACGATACTGCCTTTTTCACTGAAGTTGATGGCGTTGGTTACAAGGTTGTATACCAGGATTTTCAGCGGTTCAAAATATTGCCAGATCACTATGTCTTTAGCAGTTTCATTGTTCAGGCTTATCTGCTTTTGTTTTGCCAGTGAGTATAATACACTCAGTGCCTGGTTCACCATTTCATGAACATTAAAGCTTTCTTTTATCAGCCTGCGGTTTTCGGTCTGGTATTTTATCCAGTTGAGGATATTGGTAGAAAGTAATTGCAACTCTTTTGATGTGGTGGTTATTTCCTTAATAGTTTCATCTTTTAATGCCTCCGGCATCAAATCTTTCTTCTCCAGCAGGTTCTTTCCGGCAACATTCAAAAACTTCAGCGGGGTTACAATATCATGGCTGATGATGGAGATAAGCCGGGTGTTGATACTGTTGTTTTTCTCCAGCGCCTCATTTTTCTGCAGCAGTTCATTTGTTTTTTCTGAAACCTGTTTTTCAAGCTTTACCTGGTTTTTTATTAATTGATTCGTTCTTATATTATAGTACAATACAAATAATCCGAATGCAGCAGTTGCCAGCAACAGATAAAACCACCATTGCTTGTGCCAGGGCGTAATAATGGTAAAACGGATTTCTTTATACACGTAATTATTGATGCCAAAACCATTGAGTTTACGGATACGCAACAGGTATTTTCCTGGTGGCAGGTTACTCAGCCTTATTACGGCTTCTTTATCAGTATTGATTGTTTTCCAGTGCAGGCTGTCGTTAAGCTGGTAATCAAGATAAATGTTTTCCTTATTGCACCAGGATGAGTAGCCGGGTGTAATTACAATTTCCTTCACTTTACTGGAAAGCTGAATGATGGACAAAGAATCAACAGGTACTGTTTTATTATCCACCTGTATTTCATCAATATAAATGTCTCCTTCCGGCAAAACTGGAGCTGTCTTTTCGGGGTCTACCCATATCAGCCCATCCATTGTAGGAAAGGAGATAGTATTATTTTTTAAAACCAAAGCACAGGGTGTACAACCACCATTCAGCTCAGTCATGTCCATGCCATCTTTTTTGCCGAAATAGTGATAGTATACAGCAGTTTCATTGCTTTCATAAGCTTGCAGCAGTGCTGCCAGGCTGGCTTTAAAGAGCCCCCTGTTGGTGCTTATCCAGCAGTAATCATTATTGTCTTTTACAAAGCAATGTGTGTACAGTAAATATTTGTTTTTATCCAGCGGCATAGGTTTTACAATCCCGTTTTTGCTGATGTAGAATCCTGAGCCATAAGTGCCAAAGAAAATATACTCTTTGTACTTCCATATACTGCGTACACAAATATTTTCTTTAAAAAAAATGGTATCCAGCTGGTTAGTCGTTGTATTAAACTGTAATAAGCCGCCACAGGAGGCCACAGCCAATATGCCCGGACTTATTTCTTCCACCTGGAAGGTATTGTTTCCAGCCATCTTTTTTGGGTATTTACACAGCCATTTCATACTATCAGCTTCCAGTATACCAATTCCGCGGGGGTTGGCTAAATATACGCCGGTTGCTGTTACCGTTACCACATTATCAGCAGGCAACCTGTTATACACCGTAGTAATGTCTGTGCGTTTGTTATACTGGTGCATACAAGCATAACCCAGTTTTTTATTTACCTGGCTTAACCACAGCAAACTATCATTGGTAAGTGTAACATTATACGAAAACTTACCCTCTACCGGCAATTTTTGTTTTGCAGCAATGCCGTCTCTGCTGATGATATCGCCTTCATTGGTGAGTATATTGCCATCCGCCAGCTCAATTTGTGAGTAGTAGGAATTCCTGTTTTTTGAACTCACGTCAGTTCGTTTTTTTGTTTCCACCTTTAATTGCTGCATAATGAGGAGTCCTTTCGAATCGGTGCCTATAAACAGAATTTTGTGCCTTTCGCTGTACTGAACAGATTTTATGAAGGCATCAGTGGGAAGACCGGTAAAAATTAATTGGGCAATAATTCTGTTTCCGGTATAGCTAAAGAGCCATGCATTTCCTGCATCTGTTAAAACCGGTTTTTTCATTCCTGTTTCCCAGTAAAGGCTGTTACCGCTCAGGAGCCTTAGGTTTTTGCCAGTGGAAGTAGTAATAGTAACCGGGGTAATTGTATTGGTGGTGGTATTGATATGAAAAACTTCTTTTTTATTATTCACAATAAAGCAGTCGTTTTCAATTTTAAAAATTGTACTGAAGCTACTCTCCCCGGCAAGTAATGCGGCTGGCTGGGTTAAGCTGATGGAATGATAAAAAAGGCGTCCTGCATTAAATATATAGCAGGACGTATCACTCAGGCATATCACTTTATCTGTTACCGCCGAAAACTGGGAGGCCTGTATGCCGTCAGATTGCTTGTTAAAAAAAGTGTCGGATATGCCGATTGTAAAATAATTGCCAAAATAGGGGTTTATATTACCCGGCGCTTTTCTCCACAAAACAGGTTTATTGCGGTTGATGGTAAAGATATTACCCGTTAAATCTGATATATAAATACTGCCGGTATTATTTCTCGTCATAAAAAGCATCCTTTCCGAGGCTATCTGCGGGGTGTTTTCAATGGTGTATGAACGGAAGTCCACTCCGTTAAACCTTACAATACCGGCCTCTGTAGCAATCCACAAAAATTCTGTTTTCTCATCCCATTGCAGGCCTTTAATGCCATTGGAAGGCAACCCGTTTTCAGTTGTAAATTGCTGCAGGTGTGCTTTACCGGCCCGTTGTGTAAAAGCCGGTGTATTGGCTGCCAGCAGTAAGTAAAGCAGAAGAAGTAACCTGTACATATTTATTTTACTGCAACAAGTTACTGATTTATATCAATAATTTACATTGTATAGCGTAGCCAGTTCAATCAGTTCTCTAAGGTTTCCTGCGGTGGTTTTCTCAAAAATGCGGTTTTTAATAGTAGAGATGGTATTCATTTTCAGGTTCAGTGTATCGGCAATATTTTTTGTGCCAACACCCTTCAGCACATAATGCAGTACTTCCAGTTCCCTTGGCGCCAGGGTGGAAAAAGGATTCTCCTGCTGAACTAAGGGTGCTTTTCTTGCCGGTACTTCGTTGTGCAGAAATAACTGCAATGTCTGTATTATTTCTTCTTCTCCCACCGATTTAGAAAGATAATTCGTTATGCCATATTGCTTCAGCGCCTCGCCATACACTTCGGATGGCTGCATGGAAAATATCAGTATTTTCAGGTTGGGATACAGTTTCCGTATATTGGGTATTATTTCCAGGGTGCTGCCGTCCGATAAAATAATATCCAGTACCAGGTGTGAGTATTTTCTTTTAATTAAAGCATGCATCAGTTCACTGCAGTTACCGGCTTCCTCAATATCAGTATAGCCAAGGTTGAGCTGCATGTACAGCTTCAGCCCTTTTCTTATCATGCTGTGGTCGTCGGCAATTAATATATCAGGTTGCATCTTTTTACTTATAGTATTGATATTGTCAATGGCCGTAATTTCCGGTAAATTATCTGAATTGCTCATTTATCTTATTACCAGTATAAAGCCTTTAAACGTTTCTTTTTTATCATTGTTCAGTTGTATAAAATAAACATAACTGCCATTGGCAACAGGTTGCCCTTTGTAACTGCCATCCCAGGGCCTGTTCGGGTAGCTTGTGGCATCATACACTCTTTCGCCATAGCGGTTATAAATGGTTACCCTGGCATCTGGGTACAAGGCCATTCCAGGTATGTTCCATGTATCATGCTTGCCATCACCATTGGGTGTAAAGCTGTTTGGTATGAACAGTTTCGATACCGTAAAAATTGTCATTTCATCTGAAGCCGAGCACATTGATATTGCTTCGGATGCAGTTAATACATAGTTAGTGGTTACAGGTGGTGTGGCAACAGGGTTGGCAATACTGCCACTGCTTAATGTGCCCGCATTTGACCATGATAAATTAAAATTGCCCGATCCTGTAACACTGGCATTGATGGTAATTGATTGACCAGGCTGTATATAAAGGTCAGGACCGGCATTAACCTTTGGCCTTGCATACACTTTTACCGGCAATGAAAACGGTGCAGATATACAGCCACCATTGGCTGTATTGTTTCTTACGGTTAATGTGGCATTGTATGTTCCCGGGGCCGAATAAATATGTGCAATAGGGGGAGGCGTTGTACTTAACTGAAAACCATCACCCCAGCTCCATCGCCATTCACTGATGCTGCCTGAGCTGATAGTGGAATTAAATGTAACAGGTTTATCAAAACAAAAACTGTCGGATGTGGCAGAGAAGCTGGCCACCGGGTTGGCATAAATGGGTATTGGTATCAGCGTAAATGTATCGCTTACACAGCCAGCACCCACACTTACAAAATGCCTGGTTACAATGCCGCCGGACGGTACTGTATAGCGGTGTACCACAGTATCTGAAGTGGTAATAGTTCTTGATGTGCCATCTCCAAAAAACCAATGATACGTAACCGGAGGAACAGCACCGTAAGTGTAAGAAGATTTAAAAACCACCGGGCTGTCAACACAGGGTGTAAACAGTGCGGTATGTGTGGCAACAGGCTTATTACTCACAAAAACAGTTCTTCTGAAGGTGTCGCTTTTGCAACCCATATCCGATACCGTAATCAAAGTAACCGCAAAACTGCCTGCTGTTGTATAGGGGTGAAAAAAAGCTGTATTTGTATTTCTTACCAATGTATTCCCGTCGCCAAAATTCCATTGATAACTTAAAATACTGCCGGTGGCAATGGATGAAGTATCGGTAAAGCGGATTGAATCATTGATACAGATATTCCTGTCGTACCCGAATATTGCCAACGGTGTAGCATTAACATTGACCGTACGGTAAGAAGTATCACTCTTACAACCATTGTCTGAGCTGACTATCAGTTTTACCGTATAGGTGCCGGGGTTTATATAATGATGATAAAAATTTCCGGGAGCTGTTCGGTTAATAATATTTCCATCACCAAAATCGTAGCGCCAGCTGGAGATACTTCCAATACCAATAAAAGATGTATCGGATATTAAAGCAGAATCTTTTTGACATATTGGAGATGATACACCCAGCCGTGCAACAGGTGAATCGAAAATGGTCACAGGTTTTATTGTATCCCCAACACAGCCATTGGTTGCAATAATACGGTAACGGATATTTTGCGTCCCCGGTGTTAAAAATTTCTTCTTTGCATTCACCGTATTTTGTGTGGTGGCATCCGGAAATTCCCATAAATAATCATAGAGAGAAAAACCATTGGTATTAGAAGTTCCGGTAAAATACACGGTATCTTTCAGGCAAACCGGGTTGGTAAAGCTGAAATTGGCTTGTGGCCCCTGGTTCACCACCACTACTGTAATAGTATCAGTTTCAGTATTATTACAAGCATCAATTTCGCCTGCGGTATAGCTGAATGGAATTTTATAAGTACCACTATTGGCAAACACCAGGTCCTGCTGAACGGTATAGGTGTAATATTTTCTGCCATTTACAATGGGTGAATCAATAGGAATGGGATTAGCAATTACAGAATCAGCATTGGGGGTCAAACCCGCCACCTGGCTGAATTTCCAATGAATATTACTAAGCCGGTAACCAACTTTGGCAAATATTCTGAAGGGTGTTTTAGTGCAGGTAATGCTGTCAGGCTTTCCTGTAATGCTGAAAACATTCTTTATTTCACTGCTGATATTCAGGTTATTGATATTACAGCCAATATTGTATCCATAACTTTCATAAGCGCCCAATCCATATACTGTTGCGGTAAAGGCAGAATCGCTGGTAATGGTATGCTGCATATCCATTGTGGTGGATAAGTCTGCTATCGCTACTGAATAAGCAGGGTTGTTAGGGTGTATTTTTATTCTCGATGCAGGTAAGGCCGCACCATCCACCAGCATGGAGCTGATTCCCGGGGTTGGGATAATAATATTTAGATAGGATTTCGAAATCAAATTAAGCGAACTGGTGTAAAATATAACCGACTTCTGCCCCTGTTCAACAGGACTGAGGTAAAACATTTCAGGATCACCAATGGCGAGCTGTGGTGGCGAAATGTTCTGCCAGCATTGTGCCCTGTTGGGTGTATATTGCGATATCAGGATGGGTTTATCAGCTTCAATATAATCACCTCCTGTTGAATCCATAAATTGGTAATAAAAATTCCGGATCATTCCTGTAAGTACCACTCCATTTCTTTTTACCACTGTGCCCGGGTCTTTCACACATACCCGGTAATAATTTCTGAAAGTCTCATTAATATTGCCCGAAAAACTGCTGAGTGTATGATGTGTAAGATAACGGGTACCCCATGCCTGCGCCGGAAATACCTGCTGCTGTACAGCTTCTCCCCCATCTTTCTGGCAAACATGCATGCCACCTGTACCGGAAAACAAAGCAACCGGGTGGCATTTACCATCGGAACCCGCCACCGATAAAATTTTACTCCCCGTTAAATCTTTACTGGCATTAACGGTATCACTAAACCAACCTGCCGCAAAATTTGCTTTTCCGAAAACGGTATAAATCTCCCCTTTATTCAGGTTTACCGTATAAGTTTGGCCGGGCAACCATCCATTTTTGCAGGAGTCAGATGGGGTGATTAATACCCTGGTATTATCTTCTTTGGCCACTATGTAAAACCAGTTGTACCAATCCGGGAAATTAATACCCTGGTTGGTGCTGGTAAATGGCGGATTGGTTAAACCTTGTGTTTGATAATAATTGACTGAATAATAGATAAACCCCCAGGTTTCAACCGGCATAAGCATAGTAGCTGCCGAATACATACCATCATACTCATGGGCATATACGGCTACCGCTACATCGCTTATTACACGTATACCCTTAGTCGAAAGCCCATCAGACAGAATACGGGCATCATCTACACCGGCTTTAGGAATAATAATGGTAGCATCAGCAGTATTGGCAGGAATAGAAAGTGTCTGTGTCCAGCTTGTCCCGTTTATGCTCACCGTTACATTTGCCGCTTGCTGCGTACTGATATACAAAGATAGCTCCTGCTGGTTAACCGGGTCAGACAGCCCCGCATGTGCAAAGAAATTGGAGCTGAAGCTATATCCCAGCCAGAATTCCTTACCCCTGTTCGACTTATTCTGTGCAACTGGGGATAAGAAGCAAAATGCCAGCAGGAAAACAAGCAGTATATGTGGCACACGTACAGTCATATAATTTTTGATAATGCTAAATTCCGCCTTCCCACCCTAAAGTTCTGTAGAATTAATTCTACAAGCAAATTATTAAACTGTATTTATTCTTGCAATTGAATTTTCTACCAAAAACTAAAACTTCAATAAATGAGCAGCATTTATCAGTACAAAAAAGGGCGTTGCTTATTGGCAATCGTTTTTTTGTTTGCTTTCAACATGGCTTCCGGTCAGGGCTACAATACCACCAACTGGCGCTTCAGCAATCCTAAGCAATTTGGGTTTACCGTGCTGGATGTGGACTATTTTGACAACAATAATGTGATTGCCGTGGGCGGCGATGGCGGCATTGCCAAAAGCACTGACGGTGGCAGCAACTGGACTTATGGCCCGTTTACCTATATAAATGCACAGGGATTTCAAACAAAGTCCACCTTTAATGATGTGCATTATGTTACCCCAACGGTTGCTTATGCGGTAGGTGACAGGGGTTCCATGGCCAAAACAACAGATGGCGGTGTTAACTGGAGTTTTGTAAACACGCCACTTTTTGCCAATACAAGAAGCATCAATGCCTGCTGGTTTATCAATAAAGATACCGGCTATATTGGAGGCCAGTTCAATACAGCCGACTCTCTTCCTAAATTATATTTTACAAGAAACGGCGGTGCTACCTGGGATTCTTTAGCTGCCCCGCTTGTAAATGGAGTTACCCGTGTTGGCTATATTGCTAACCCTAATATTCCATCAGTATTATTTCCTGTTAATGCCAAGGCTAAGGAAATTTATAGTATTCAATTTATTAATGATTCAACAGGTTTTATCTGTGGATCTGGCAGCCCTTTATTTCCGGCAGTTTCGGGTAATGCAGTTGCAGCAACCTGTTTACCCGGTACCGGTACATTAACTACAGGCGCTCACACGGCTGCTTTGTTATGGAAATTTACTAAAGGGGTTATAACGGATTATTCAATCAGTAAAGAACGTATTGGCTATACAGGTATCAACGTAGCAGTTCCAACTTGTACAAATGGCTTTGCTAATATAGCACCTTCGGTACAAACCTACCGTGCCATGAACATCATTAATGATACTATGGTAGTGATGATGTCTTTTAATAACAATACAGTTGTACGGGTACGTACTGGAAAGAGAGACAGCACGTTAAATGTAAATGCTCCTGGTGTATATGAAAAAGGGAAATACGAAGTACTCAATTATCCATTTCCTCCAACAGCAGGCCCAAATGCGGG
>JANMDL010000650.1:0-4818 GCA_031376295.1 Chitinophagales bacterium | reverse complement strand
GTACTGGTAAGTAGTGGTGCCGGGTGCCAAGGCCCCGCCGGGGTTGGGGCCACTGCCAAAATCTTCGTATATTGCTGCTGGTCCCAGTATGCCACTGCAAAGATCCGAGCCGCCTTCGGTATGGTTTTCAATCGTCACCTGCCTTTCAGTACCCTGAGCCCCCAGGTCTTCAAACACTTCAATACTGCCAACGGTGTTTATGTAGCCTGCTGGCACATCCCAGTGTATGGTTACCTCATGCTTGCTCTGGCTTACAATGGTGCCGCCCACAATGGTCCAGCTTACATTAGCATTGTTTTCATAAAAATTGTCCCAATCTGTCCAGGTTACGGTGTACGCTTCTGTGTCTCCTGCTTTTACTGCAAATTTTCCGGTAATTACTGCCCCCTCTGCATGGCAATAAAGTGCCAGCAGCGTAAGGCACGCTGTTAGTAAGATTTTCATCATTTTAAAATTTCAGGTTAAAAAAAGTGTTTATTTTTTTGCGTTATTGCCTGTTTTTCTGCCGCTGAATACAAGGCCCAGTTCCATAGCACCCCTGGCTGCGGTAGAGCGTTTTGCCAATGGCATACTGTACAGCAACTGCAGGGTCATGCGGTTAAACTTAAGGCCCAATGCAGGGGCCAGTGCGCTGCCCTGCAGGCTGGTTTTTCGGTAAATGGCGCCAGCACTCATAAAATAGCGGCTATCGTTAATGCGGGTTTGGTACATACAACCAAGCGCCAGGTTATTCAGTCTTTTTTGCTTTAAGTTGGTATTAAAGTTGCAGTTCGCTATTAGTTTCGACCGTTCATTTACCGCCGCCTCAATGCCCGTTTGCGCCCCCAAATCTGCCGACAAGCTAAATTGCCCCTTGCTAAAAACCTGGTTGGGCTGGTTGATATGCAGTATACTAAGCCCGATGTTAAAAAGGTGTTTGCCCTTTATCCAGCGTTGATACACCAGCCCGGCATTCAGGTCGGCATAACTTACATCGAAAGGCTGGGCAAGAAAAGGGTCGGATAAGCCCAAAAAACCATAGTTGAGCCAGTTGAATATTTGCGACTCGGTTATAAGATTGGGTGGGGTAAGCCTGCGGCGATTAAGCCCCGCCTGAAAACCAGCTATTAAATGAGTAAGCCCTTCCCTGTCTAATGATTTGTGGTAGGCTACTGAAAGGAACACACTATTGTTGCTGATGCCATTAAAATTGTCTTTATCAAAATAGCCAGACAAGCCAATAGCCAGGCGGTCGTTTTCGGGCAGGGAAGCAATACGGGGGCAATAATCAACAAAAAAAGTACTCTTTACATTGGTACTTAAAAAAGTGGACTCCCTTCTAAAATTGCCCCCTATGCGGTAGTCGCCCATAAAGCGCCCGGTATTTGCCGGGTTAAGCAACAAGGGGGCATTGTGGTATTCAGAAAAAAAACATTGTGCCCGTGTTGCTGGTGCTATTGCTAAAAATATAGCCAGTGTGATGATTGATTTTACTTTCAACTTTCGAAAAAAAGGATTATCTGATGCAGTGTAAAGAATGAATGGTTTGTGCAATGGTGAAAGCATGGCTGGTATTGTTTTTAATTGTGTAACATTTGTTGCAAAACAAAAATACAACGTCGGCAACTTCTTACAATACCCGGTTTGTGGTATTTTTTTGTGCAGCCATAAAAAAAATGCCACATTTATATGAATTTCAGCAACTTACGAAAATGAAAATATTTTTAAGCGTGCAGTTTGAATAAAATAATTATATTTAAACTGAAATTTAAAGGTAAAATTACGATGGAGTTAAACGAAAAAAGCCCGGAAGAGCTACAGAAAAAATTAGGTAAAGCCATTGAGCGTATAAGAATTTCTAAAAATGTGCCTGCAAAAAACATTGCAGATGAGCTAAAACTTTCCTTATCTGCCTATCGCAATATTGAGCGGGGGCTATCGGAAGTTACTTTTTTAAAAATTGTGAGAATTGCGCAGGTGCTGAATGTAAGCTATACTGAGATTCTTGAAATTGAAAAGGGCAATATTTATCAAAATACCAATCACACTGGCGATGGCAATACCAACACTGCTGGCACTTATCATTCTTTTGTATTTAATCAAATAGAAAGTGGGTATAAAGTGGCATTGGCAGAGCAAAAAGAACTAATTAATCATCTGCGCCAGCAGAACAGGGAGTTGATGGCAATGCTTAAAGGCCCAAAAAGTAAATAGAAGAAATATAAAACTTAATAGTAGGTATCCTTTCTGGGGAAATACATGATCCAGTATAATAATTGTATAAGTACATTTATAATTGCCGCATCTTTTTTTTGAAAAGAATAACCAAGAGTGCTATGTGGCTAACACGTTATTTTGGTACAGCAGCAATACTACCCTAATTTTGCACAAAGTTTACAACATGCCTGCGTCAATTGATACCATTATAGCCACTGCCACCACTCCTGCCCTGCAGGCCATTGCCCAAAAAGTAAAAGATAGCCAGCGCATTACCGATGCAGAGTGCCTGCTGCTGTTTGAACAGGGCAGCCTTGCCTTTACCGGCGCATTGGCCAATTATATCAGGGAGCAAAAGCATGGTGATAAAACCTATTTTAACCGCAATTTTCATATTGAGCCCACCAATGTTTGTGTTTTCTCCTGTAAATTTTGTGCGTACAGCCGCCTGTATGCCAAAAGGGAGGAGGGGTGGGAACTGAGCATTGAGCAGATGCTGGACATTGTAAAAACCTATGATGGCAAGCCCATTACCGAAGTGCATATTGTGGGCGGTGTACACCCCAAAATGGACATGGCTTATTTTATTGAACTGATACAAAAAATAAAAGCCCACAGACCCGGCCTGCATGTAAAAGCATTTACGGCTGTGGAACTGGATTATATGTTCCGCAAAGCCAAACTAAGTATTGAAGAAGGCATGAAACAACTGCACGATGCGGGCCTGCAATCACTGCCCGGCGGCGGTGCTGAAATATTCCATCCCGAAATAAGGGAGCAGATAAGTGCCGATAAAGTGGACGCTGATGGCTGGTTGAAAATACATGAAACGGCACACAGGCTGGGGATGCACAGCAACGCCACCATGCTGTATGGCCATATAGAAAAATACGAACACCGCATTGACCACATGCGCCGCCTTCGTGACCTGCAGGACATTACCGGCGGCTTCAACACATTCATCCCACTCAAATTCCGCAATAAGGACAACGACATGAGCAATATTGAAGAAAGCAGTATTGTGGAAGATATGCGCCTGTATGCCATTGCACGCATATACATGGATAACTTCCCGCATTTAAAAGCCTACTGGCCCATGCTGGGCAGGCAGAATGCCCAACTGAGCCTCGCTTTTGGTGTAAATGATATTGATGGCACCATTGACGACAGTACCAAAATATACAGCATGGCCGGCAGCGAAGAACAAACCCCTGCTATGAGTACAGCCGAACTGGTAACCCTGATAAAACAGGTAAAGCGCCAACCAATTGAACGGGATACGCTTTACAACGAAATAAACGATTATTCCAGTGTGGAAATGGCCATCGTAGACCCCAGGCTAAATTAATACCGTTTAGACTTAAAATTTGTTCCAATATAATTCTGGTATAATACCGGTAAACATTCGATTACAAACCGGGGAATAAGAGCACTTTTAATGTCTTACCGGTTGTGACCTTGATACACGCTGCCGGGTTGCAAACAAGGCAATGCTGCCTGGAATGTATGCCCGGCTATACTGTTCATTTGCTTATACTTGTATGCAGCCAGGGCAACTTACCCGGCCATGTGCCGGCATTTTTACAGCAAATCTTTCTTTTTCCAAAATCAATGTTTATCTTTTACACATAATTTGGTTCCGCAATTTTCAATTAATAGTACCTGTTTTTAAAAATAGGTAAAAGTACCTGTGAAAACGGGCTGGGGTGAAAGTACCTTAGCATAAGAACTGATTTAGTAACAAATAAAATTTATAAATATGTCCGACAAGTTAAATCCGGAATTTTTTTTTGATGCTTCCAATGGTCAATTAAGCCTTACTGAAGCCGAAACATTTACCAGGAACTGGGTAGAAACAGGTACGATTACAGCCAATGATTTCAGGGCTTTTTCAGTAAGGGCATCTGAGCTGAATGCACTGCTGGAACTGGTGAATTCAAACGGGCTGGATGCAGTAAGATTTTACTTTGGGATGAAACCAAGACCCGATGGGAAGTTTGGCCTAAAGCCCTGCCTTGTTATGGCTGGCGTGCAGGGTTTTGAAGTTGATTTTTCAAACCCCAATGACCCTGTTGTAACAAATGCGGGCAAAGAAATTTATTTCCCGGACAGAAAAAGCAATGTTGAGGGGGAATTTGTTTACGACTTTTCTTATCCCTGCCCCAGTACCTGCCAGAATGATAGCCCTTTGATGGATCCTCCCCAGCCTGCGGCAGCAAATTCTTATTAAACAAAGAGTTAGTTGCTGTAAACCAGGATGACTTCAGATTAACTTTGGGTATGCTTGAACAGATAAGGAATATTTTTTTTGAATATGCACCATGGGCGGTTTTTATCCCCTGGCTGTTGGCATTGATAAAATTTAAGGAATATACTCCTGCATTAAAAACCATTTTCTGGTACCTTACACTGGCAATGTGTACTAACCTGCTGTGTTTCATTTTATGGAAGATGAAAACCAATAACCTGCCGGTGCTGCATGTATATACCGTACTGGAATACCTGGTGCTGCTGCGGTTTTATTACCTGATATTGAAGGGTTTTATGCCTGGTAAGTTATTTTGGGTACTGGCTGTTGTTTTTCCCCTGTTTTCAATAGCAGATTCTATTTTTATTGAAAAC
>JANMDL010000647.1:0-5286 GCA_031376295.1 Chitinophagales bacterium | reverse complement strand
GGGTGTATATTTTGCATTGGGAAATTTAGTTTTCAACTCCTGCATGGCGATTTCAACATCATCAGCAAAAGTCATACAGCAAATGCCCTTTGCAGTAGATGCCACCAACAAGTTGCCAAAAGGGCTTTCTGCAAAGCTGTAATTGATTTGCAGGTTTTCACCGCCATTCCTGTATTCACCAGGTGTCATTCCTTCAATTTTTACAAACAGGTCGTGCAGCCGGCCTGCGCCGGAAAGACCGGTTTCGTAAGCGGCATCAAATACAGTGCTATGCCCATCCTGCAGCAATTTTTTGGCATGCTCCACACTCAGGTACTGAATAAATTTTTTGGGGCTCACACCAGCCCATTGCGTAAACAGGCGCTGAAAGTGAAAGGGGCTAACGTGTATTTTACGGGCTACTTCGTCCAGGTTTGGCTGCACTTTAAAATTTTCAACCATGTAGAAGATTGCTTCCGCAATTCGTTCGTAATTGATATGTTCCTGCTCCTTCATTGCTTTAATAGTTTACAATGTAAAGGTATTGCACTGTGCAGGTAAAATATACCCGATAATTGCGGAGTTGTTTTCTTTTCCTTTATTTAAACATTCATTAAAAGCAGGGGACTTTGCCTCTGGTTAAATACGCAGACGGCAGCGCAAGATGAAGCAGCAGAAAAATCAACTGCACTATTAAAATCCAATTAATAAGTATCCCCTACTTCTTCATATACATTACTTCCTTCACCAGCTTCACCGTCCTTGGTACATCAGGCAGATAAGCTGCCACCAGGTTGGGCGCATAGTGCATGGGCGCATCAGCACTGGTAATGCGGCGGATGGGTGCATCTAAATAATCGAATGCTTCTTTTTGTATGCGGTAAGTAATTTCGGATGATACGGAGGCGAATGGCCACTGTTCTTCCACAATTACCAGTCTGTTGGTTTTTTTAACCGATTGCAGTATGGTAAACCAATCCAGCGGGCGGATGGTGCGCAGGTCAATCACTTCAGCTTCAATGCCTTCTTTGGCTAATTCTTCAGCAGCACCTATGGCCACTTTCATCATTTTATTAAAAGAAACAATGGTTACATCTTTGCCTTCCCGTACCACTTTGCATTGGCCAATGGGTATCAGGTATTCTTCTTCGGGCACTTCTCCCTTTTCGCCATACATCACTTCACTTTCCATAAACATTACCGGATCATCATCCCTGATGGCACTTTTTAACAACCCTTTAGCATCGTAGGGATTGCTTACAGATATTACTTTAAGCCCGGGTATATTGGCATACATGCTTTCAAAAGCAGTAGAATGCTGTGCACCCAACTGGCCGGCACTGCCATTAGCACCACGAAATACAATAGGGCAACCCACCTGTCCACCACTCATGGCCAGCATTTTACTGGCGGTGTTCAAAATCTGATCGAGGGGTAATACAGCAAAATTCCAGGTCATAAACTCCACAATTGGCCTCAGTCCGTTTTGTGCGGCACCAACTGCTATTGCAGAAAATCCCAACTCTGCAATAGGGGTATCTATCACCCTTTTTTCGCCAAATTCTTCCAGCATACCCTGGCTCACCTTGTAGGCACCATTGTATTCTGCTACTTCCTCCCCCATCAAAAACACCCTCTCATCCCGCCTCATTTCCTCACTCATGGCTTCTCTCAGGGCTTCTCTGAACGCTATTTGTCGCATGTATACCTTTTTATCAGTTGTTAAATTGCAGGCAAAAATATTGGTTAACGGCCATATCAGCAAATTGTGTATTTGGAAGGAGCGCCGCAGTTCCAAAATTAATGTTTATTGCCACTGAGGCACAGAAACACTGTTTTTTGTATTTTTCTGCGCTTCAGTGTTTTCTGTGGCATTCAAAAGCTGCGTGCAGCGGCTATTTACCCAGGCGGAGGTGCTACCCGTTTATTCACAAAAAAACTGTGGCTTTGGAGACTGTAAACTGTTATCAGGGAAATATCTCCGCCAGCTTGGCGTATAATTTTTTACCCAGCAGGTTTTTGGCTACAATACGGCCTTCCCTATCCACCAGCAGGTTACTGGGTATGGCTTTTATGTAATATGTTTCAGCCGTGGCGTTCTTCCAGCCTTTCAGGTCGCTTACCTGCGCCCAGGTAAGGCTGTCTTTTTTGATGGCAGCTTCCCAATTGCCTTTTTTGCTGTCGTAGGATACACCAAAAATTTCAAAACCCCGTTGCTTGTACTTGCTGTATGCTTTTACAATATTGGGATTTTCTTTGCGGCAGGGTCCGCACCAGCTTGCCCAAAAATCAACCAGCACATAACTGCCTTTTAATGAAGAGAGGCTGATTTCTTTACCATCCGTGCCGGGTTGTTTGATATCCGGCGCCATCATACCAATGGCCACTGTTTTGTATACATCCAGCATTTTCTTTACGTTCTGCCCACTGGCCGATTGCTTTACTTTTTCACTAAGGATATTATACAGCGGCTCCACATCTGATGCTTCGGCATAATACCCGTAATTTTCTTCTATGGCTATTGCACTTCTCACTGATGCCGTGTTGTGCTGTACAAATTCACTAACCAATTTCCGCTTCTCCAGCATAATGGGCTCGTCCAGTTCATCCAGACTGTCTAATGTTTGCTGATTTTTTTCAGCAGATGCTTTTTTATACACTTCATAGTTCCTGCTTTTCCACTCTTCCATGGGTTTGAGCATAGCCGTCAATTTGCGGTTATCGTCATTTATTTTTGAGCCGGTTATTTTTAATAATTTAAGTGAATCACCGGGGCCGCTCACCATTATTACCCCAGGCTCAACATAAAACTGCAGCCAGTCGTTTTTATGTGAAGGCATGTATAAAACAGCTATTGAAGGCTTATCTAAGCTGCCCTTGAATGTAAAACGCCCGTTACTGATGGTGGCAGAATCTTTTTTTGCCTGCTCACCTTCGTACACAGTTAAAAATATTTTTCCGCTCTTTATTTTTGCAAATACGCCAGACAGGGTATATTTATTACCGGCGGGCTGGGCCATAACTGCAAAGGAAAAAAACACCGGCATGACTAAGCTAACGATTTTCATTTTTTGTTTTCTTTAACATGAAGATAGGGCAAACTTATTATCTTTGGAATCAAATATTGCTAAAACTAATACTACCAACATGCTTAAAACAATTTTTGCCTTACTGATTACTTTATCATTTACCCTTACTGCTGGTGCAATAGGCACACCTGCCAAGGGCGATCCAAAAAAGAAAGGCAATACACTGGTAAAACGTATGGTGGCCAATCTCAGCCCCAAAGATTTTACCGCCATCACCGGCAAAAAGCTGAATTTTTTAACGAAGATGGCCTACAAAAAAATGCGCCGCCAGTTCAGAAGGGAATTAACAGCAGCAGGTATACAAAATGATTATGATACGCTTTACCTGGCTGATGGTTCTATTGCAACTGGTATCATACTTTCCAATACACCCACTGGTATCAAATACAAATCTTCGTCTGATGAGGATAGTGAACTGAAGGAAATAGCTGCTGCACAGGTGAAGCGCATCAGCGTGGCAAAATCGGTAAGCGCTGCCCGGGAAGGCGAGGATGTACCGATAGAAAAAACGGCTACCGCCTCAATGTGGCTGGGTATTTTTGGCTTTGTTAGCCTCTTTATTCCGTTTGTAAATGTGCTGTCATTTTTTGCCATAGTTGCATCACTAATATTTGGCATTACCGCACTTAATAAAATCAAAAAAAGTAAAGGTAAACTACGTGGCGAGGGACGTGCCATTACCGGTATTGTGCTTTCGGGCGTTTATTTTTTATTGCTGATTGTGGCCCTTGTACTTATTGCAAGTTTGGGTAACTGGGGATGGGGATGATGGGATAATGTGCTGATGGGATAATGTGCTGATGGGATGATGTGCTGGCGAGATAATGCCTGTGCCCACAGGAAGCTGACTGGAGGATGTTGGCTAAACGACTAAATATTGTATATCGTTTATTTTGTCGCCGCTGCTTTAGTACAATTAAAGCCGGTCCAAAGCTGATTGAGGCCATACCAAACGGTATCAGTATATGGCTTGGGTGATATTTCGTTAAATATGTACGTTTTATTTTGCCCTGTACAAAATTTCAGGTGAACAATACAATTAAGCGTAATTGGTTGTTGCTCCATATAATCAAGCATATAAATTGTTCCCTGAAAAGTTTTTAAATCGCCCTTATATGTTTTTACTTTTTTAATGTCAGTTTTTACAGAAATCAATTTTTCTGCGGGGATTTTACGTGGCTCAATATTGCTCCCCACAAGCCCGGTATAATATGCTGTTAAATTCTGAGCTGTAATTTTTGCATTTACATTTATTTTCCCGTCTAAATACCATAAAAAAGCATAGGTCCAGTATTCATCACTCTTTGGTTTGGCCCAACCCGGGGCAAACCTGATGTCTTCAACACCCTTGTATTTTATTGCGGGTGCAAAAGCAGCAGGAAGCAGGAAGCGTTCAACATCCCAACCTTTGGGAAAGCTGAGCGTATAGGGTGCTTCCCATTTCTTACCGTCAAATTCAACATCGGGAGTTTGCCCGGATGCAGTTAAATAATGTATACCAAACAGTATGATGATAAAAAATTTCATTTACCGTATATTTAAGTTTGAGCTGCCTTTATAAAATGCACAACGCCAGTTTTATAAAAAAATCTGCCCACCAAATATACACAAAACTGCAGCTTGTTGTGCCATATTTTCGTACCTCCACACATATCACCCCTGCCCGCCCGATGCGAAAGCCTGCCTGTTTTACGTGGCTTGCTGGCTATACATTATCATATTGCAGGTATGCCCTTAGGCAGAGTTTGTCTGCAAGAGTAATATTGCTGTTACTTATACAGCATAAAACCTGGAGTATATTTATAGTTTTGTTGCTGCTTTACAATTTCCTTTCCCTTTTTCTTGATACTGTTTTCTCAATTTCTACTGCAAAAAACACCAATGATGATGCAGCACCAACCAATAAAAATTCATGCAGCGTTAACGGTTCAGTTTGAAAAATGGGTTGTAAAAATGGCGTATAGGTGATAACGAACTGAAGCAGCAGGGCTATCAGCACGGCCCCTATAAGTGGTTTGTTTGAAAAAATACCAACACTAAACAAAGATTGACTTTGTGAACGGATAGCCAGTACATGTCCCATCTGGCTGAGGCATAAAACATTAAACACAATGGTTTGCCAGTGTAACCCATGGCTGATGGCCCAACCCTGGGCCGACAGGGCAATACCAGCCATAAGCATACCTACCCAAATCATGTGAAACCCTCTGCCATTGGC
>JANMDL010000637.1:0-18560 GCA_031376295.1 Chitinophagales bacterium | reverse complement strand
GATCCCTTTGGCGCAGCACAGGTGTATGGCGAAACCAGCCGCCTGAGCAACCTTAATTTAAAGCCGGAAATCAGTTCAGCTTTTGAAGTTGGTGCCGATGTAAGGGTATTAAAAAACAGGATTGGCCTTGATGTTACTTATTACCAGAGCAAAACCGTTAACCAGATTTTAAATATCCCCCTCTCTGGTACAAGCGGGTACGACAGCAGGGTTATCAATGCAGGTTTGATTAAAAACTGGGGGCTTGAAGCCATCCTGAATATTAACGGGGTAAAAACAAAAAATTTCAACTGGAACACCGATATTAATTTCTCCACCAACAGGAGCAAGGTAGAGGAACTGAGCGATGGGTTAACCAGTTATGTAATGGCCAGCCGCAGGGTTGCTGTAGAAGCAAGGGTGGGCGAAAGAATGGGCGACCTGTATGGTATTGGTTTTGCAAGGGTGCAAAATACCAATCCTGCTGCACCTTATTATGATACAAAAGCAGACTATGCCGGCCAGATGGTATTTGATGCAAATGGCCGCCCCATACGCACTACCAACCGTATTAAGCTGGGTAACTATAATCCTGATTGGATGATGGGTATCAGCAACAGGTTCAGCTATAAAAATTTCTCACTCAGCTTCCTTTTCGATATCAGGTCTGGTGGTGTGCTATATTCCGAAACGCAAACTGTAGGCCGTGAAGGTGGTATCATCGTTGAAACGCTTGAAGGCCGTGTAACCGGGTATGATTTGACACAGAGTGGCAATGGTGTAACAGGTGCCGGCGTTGTAGCTGTAGCTGGCGGTGGTTTTACCCCAAATACTAAAAAGGTAAGCGCAAGGGAATGGCATACAGCCTTTACAGGTGGCCGTGGTATTGCAGAAGGCGTTATGTACGATGCTTCTTTTGTAAAATTGCGTGAACTGCAGTTAGGCTTTTCTGTTCCTTCAAAACTGTTAACCAAATTGCCGTTTACTGGTGCTTCTATTTCATTGGTTGGCCGCAACCTCTGGCTAAAAGACAATGTGCCGCATGTGGATCCTGAAAACATGTCGTACAGCGGTGGTACAGCTTTACCAGGTATCGAATTCATGGCAATTCCCTCAACACGCAGTTATGGTGTAAACATCAGCCTGAAATTTTAATAACAACAAATATCATTGTATGAAATATATAATAACAACAGCATCCGTTTTTTTTGCAACTGTTTTGGGCAGTTGTACCAAGGACTTTAGTGAAACAAATACCAACCGTAACAATCCAACCAGCGTAACACCCGACCTGCTGCTCAGCGGCGTAATCCGCAACATAGCCAACCAGCAGGTTAGCGATGCCTGGGGTATTGGAAACCTGGTGGCGCAGTACCATGCAAAAATTCAGTTTGTAAACGAAGACAGGTATTTGTGGAATGAGCAGAATGGTATCTGGAACAGTGTTTACGGCAACAACAGGAACCTGCAGAATATTTTTGTAGCTGTTGAAAACGATTCTAAAAGTGCTTATTATGGTGTTGGTTTAATTTTAAAATCATGGATGTTCTCACTGGCTACAGATGCTTATGGCGATGTGCCATATTCAGAAGCCGGTAAAGCTAAAACCGATGGTATTTATACACCGGTTTATGATACACAGGAGGATATTTATACCGGTATACTGGCAGATCTTAAAAAGGCCAACGAACAACTGGCAACTGCTAATACAAGTTTTAGTGGCGACATTTTATACGGTGGCGGTGCAGCTGCAATCATTAAGTGGAGAAAATTGGCCAACTCACTCCGCCTGCGTTTGTTGATGCGTATTTCGAAAAAGAAAAATGTGAATGCAGAAATGCAGACAATAGTGGGCGACCCTGTAAACTACCCGGTTTTTACAGGCAATGCAGATAATGCCGAGCTGAAGTATTTCAGTGCCGCTCCCAATCAGTGGCCTCTATACGCATCAAGGGTAGGCTCTTTTGATGAAATAAGGGTAAGTAAAACTTTAAGCGACAGGCTTACTGCTTTAAATGATACAAGGCTGAATGTTTTTGGCCGTCCTTCACAATCATCAGTTACCGGAGGCACTCCAAAAATTGAAGGCATCCCCAATGGCCTTGGTGATGTAGCAGCATTAAATTACAATGGCGGTCCGCAGGGCGTTTCAAGGGTGGGTTATACATTTGCATGCCTGGTTTGTAACGATCCCGGGCAGGCAGTGCCCGATCCTGCAGCACCACGTGCTATTATTATGAATTATGCTGAGCTGCAGTTCATTCTGGCAGAAGCCAGGGAAAAAGGAATGATTTCTACCGGTACGGCTGATACTTACTATGCCAATGGTATAACTGCTAATTTTGATTACTGGAAAGCACTGGTGCCTGCGCAATACAGTATTAATATAAACATGCCCGCAGGTTATTTAACACAGCCATCGGTAGCGTATGCAGGTACACAGGCTGATAAACTTGGTAAAATAGCTTTGCAAAAATGGATCGCTTTGTATTTTAACGGGCTGGAAGCATGGTTTGACTGGAGGAGAACGGGAATGCCCGATATTATTCCCGGTGCATCCAACTTAAATGGCGGCAAAGTTCCCGTACGTTATATCTACCCGCTTGCTGAGCAATCTTTAAATGGGGCAAACCGCCTGAAGGCTGTAACTGCCCAGGGTAGCACAGACGATATAAACACTAAAATGTGGTTACTGAGATAATTGTATTATATTTCATCTGAAAACCTCAAGTGGATGGAGCCCGGTAAAGGCTCCATCCACTATTTAAAAAAGAATTAAAAAATGAAAGTGCAAAAACATTTTTTTACTGTATTGTTGCAGGCGCTTGTTGCCGCAAATAGTTTTGCACAAACAAAAAAGCAGGTAACTGCATTACAGGTGCCTGGTAAAAACCAGTATTGCAGCATTAACGAAAAGGGCAGGTCAGTGCTGCCAAGCGGCCGCTTTGTAACACCTGCCGGAAAATTGATCCGCATTACCAACGACCCCTTTGGTATGGCTGTTTCACCAGATGGAAAGAAAGCGGTCACACTTCATAATGGGGTGTTTACCATTATCGATTTAACTTCACTAAAAAATACCAGGATACCCGGCTACGAAAAAAAAATAAACTCACCGCTTGCTCATCAGCCCATTGATGAAATTGCAAATGCAGGCACACCCATCAAATCTCCCTTTTCCAACGGCTCGTTTTTGGGTGTTGCTTTTGCACCTGATTCAAAAACACTGTACCTCAGTGGTGGCGATAACGGAGCGGTAATTGTTTACGATATTGAAAAAATGCAGCGTACCGATTCTATATCGTTAAACGGAGAAGTGAATGGCGTGGATTTTGATGACAGCTTTACATCCGATTTGCTGCTGAATGGAAATGAACTGCTGGTGCTTGACCGGGGCAATTTCCGGCTTGTACGCTATAATCTCATTTCAAAAAAAATCACCGTTTCCATACCCGCCGGGCGGCAACCTTTTGGCCTGGCCATCAGCCCCGATAAAAAAATGGCTTTTGTGGCCAACGTGGGTGTGTATGCTTACCCGCTGGTACAAGGCATGGATTCTGCCAATTACAACAGCATGCTTATTTCCCACCATCCTTATGGTGATAATACCAGGGAATCAAGGGAAGGAACGGTAGTAGAAGGAAAGAAAATTCCTGGTGTGGGTAGCCCCAACGTTCCTGAAGCCATGAGTGTTTTTGCCATTGACCTGCTTACCAGTAAAGTAATTGATAAATTCAAAACAGGATATCAAATTGGCGAAATGGTGGAAGATGCTGAAGTGGTGGGTGGCGCCAGCCCTAACTCAATTGCTGTGGGTAAACAATACGCTTATGTAACCAATGCCACCAACGATAATATTGCGGTTATTGATTATAAGCGGCATAAAATAACCGGTCACATTCCGGTTAAAGTTGATAAACGAATAGATAAATACAGAGGGCTTTTACCTTTTGGTATTACACTGAGTAAAGATGAAAAAACATTGTATGTAGCGCTGCTTGGGTTTAATGCAGTGGCTGTAATTGATGTGGAGAAGAAAATAACAAAGGGCCTGATACCGACAGGCTGGGGGCCAGCAAGGGTAAGGCTATCGGCCAATGAAAAAGAGTTGTATGTGATTTCTTGCCGCGGGCTGGGCGCAGGACCCAACGGTGGAGATGGGTTTATTGCACCACCTCAGGGTACTTATATCGGCGACATACAATTGGGCAGCTTTCAAAAAATTGATATGCCCGATGCAAAAGCTCTGGCTGCTTATACAAAACAGGCGATTGAAAATACTTTTACTGAAAGCACCATTAACATTGACAATAATCCATTGCCACCTCTGCCGGTTTCAGGGCAAAGCCCCATCAAATATATTGTGTACATTACCAAAGAAAACAGAGCCTACGATGAAGTTTTTGGGCAATTAAAAAATGCTAAGGGAGATACCACACTGGCAAGGTTTGGGGTAAACTGTGAGTTTACCCTGCCTGATTCGTTGCAGACAATATCAAAAAATCTGAAAGTAACACCTAATCACCACAAGGCTGCCAAACAATTTGCCTTCAGCGATAATTTTTATTGCGACAGCGATGCTTCGATACATGGTCATCACTGGATGATGGGCGTAATACCCAATGAGTGGGTGGAAACCAATTCAAGCGTGGATAAGACAGCCAAACTTTTTTCAAAGGCTCCCGGCAGAAGATTCCCCGGCTCAACAGGAAGCATGGATCCTGAAGATTATGCCGAGACAGGTGGGTTGTGGGAGGCACTGGAGCGAAAGGGCATTTCATTTTACAATTTTGGAGAAGCCAATGAAACAGCCCATGTACGGGAAGAGTGGATGGATACGGCAACCGGGGCAGCACATGGCGTAATGGCACCGATGCCAAAAGCTTTATACACAAAAACAAGTCACAACTACGCAGGATATAATATGAATATCCCCGACCAGTTCCGTATGAACCAGTTTGAAGAAGAATTTACAAAGATGTGGATTAAAGGAAAAGAAAAAATGCCGTCACTTATAACCATGCAGGTACCCAACGATCATACTGCAGGCGCAAGACCGGAGGATGGTTATTTTACCCGCAGCTCCTTTGTGGCTGATAACGATTTGGCCGTGGGCAGGATACTGCACTTTTTATCCCGTACCCAATACTGGAAAAACATGCTGGTGATTATTACTGAAGACGACCCGCAGGGCGGCGTGGATCATATTGATGCCCACCGCAGCATATTGATGATGGCAGGCCCTTATGTAAAACGGGGCCATGTAAGCCATACACACGCCAACTTTGGTTCGATATTAAAAACCATTTACAATATATTGGGCGTACCTTATGTAAACCAGTACGATGTTACCGCCTCGCTGCTGCAGGATTTTTTTACTGCAAAGCCTGATTACGCACCCTATACACTGGAAATGCACGATGAAAGGGTGTTTGATGTAAATAAAGCCATGAGTAAATATGGAAGAGGTGTTGATTGGCGAAAAGTGATGCAGGGCCCCGAAATGGATAAAGTAAGCGACATAAAAAAAGAGTTTAATCAATAAGAATAAATTTTCATGAAGATGATTATCAGGATGATTCCAGTGGCTTTACTTTTATTGCCGCTTTTCAGTTGCGCACAGCCAGCAAAGGATAAAAAGACCTTGCTGCCCAATGGTTGGTCCATCTCACCTGCAGGCCGCTCCCTGCCACTGGGTGATTTGCCGCTGAACATTGCCGTGTCAAAATCTAAAAAACTGGTGGCCGCTACCAACAACGGGCAAAGTGTGCAAAGCATACAGTTGATTGACCCCGCCACTGAAAAGATACTGGACAATGCGGTAGTGTCCAAAGCATGGTACGGATTAAAATTTTCGGCAGATGAAAAATACCTGTACGCCAGCGGCGGAAACGACAACTGGATTTTGAAGTATGCCATTAAAAATAAAAAACTGGTACTGGCAGATTCTGTGAAGCTGGGCGATAAATGGCCGGTAAAAATTTCCCCGGCAGGCATTGATATTGATGATGCGGCACAATTACTTTTTGTTGTTACTAAAGAAAACAACGCACTCTATATCGTAAATCTTACAACAAAGCAGGTGGTTCACCAGCAATCATTGGGAGAAGCAGCCTATGCCTGCCTGCTCTCTGCTGATAAAAAGGAATTGTATATTTCATTGTGGGGAGCAAAAAAAGTATTGATATTTGATATTGCGCAGAAAAAAATTACTGTCGAAATTGGTGTTGGAGAAAACCCGAACGAACTGTTGCTCTCAAAAAATGGGCAGGTGC
Source organism: Chitinophagales bacterium (assembly GCA_031376295.1). Taxonomy (GTDB): domain Bacteria; phylum Bacteroidota; class Bacteroidia; order Chitinophagales; family Chitinophagaceae; genus Ferruginibacter. The sequence continues at coordinate 12,306 of JANMDL010000637.1, read as the reverse complement.
TATTTGTGGCCAATGCTGGTGATAACTCAGTTTCGGTAATTGACATAAAAACCAGGAAAGTGCTGGAGGTATTGAATGCTGCACTTTATCCCGATGCCATTACAGGCTCAGCCAGTAATGGGCTGGCGCTGAGTAAAAATGAAAAAACATTGTATGTAGCCAATGCTGATAACAATTCGCTGGCAGTATTTGATATAAGCAAACCGGGTTTCAGCAGGTCGCTGGGCTTTATACCCACAGGCTGGTATCCCACCAATGTTAAAGTGATCGGCAAAAAAATATTGGTAAGCAATGGCAAGGGCTTTTCTTCTTTCCCCAATGCAAAGGGCCCCGACCCAACCAGTAACACGCAGGAAGTAAATTACCAGCAGGGCGATTATAACAAACAACAAAGTAAAATTGAATACATCGGCGGGTTGATGAAAGGCACACTCAGTATTATTGATGAGCCTTCGCCTGCACAACTGGCAAAATATTCCAAAGCCGTGTATGAAAACACGCCGTATACCAAAGACAAAGAGTTGAATGCAAAAGGCGAACCCGGCAACCCCATTCCCATGAAAGTGGGCAGCTCCTCCCCTATCAAATATGTATTTTATGTGATAAAGGAAAACAGGACTTACGATCAGGTGCTGGGCGATATGCCTGAGGGTAATGGTGATACCAGCCTGGTACTTTTTGGCAAACATGTAACGCCCAACCAGCATAAAATAGCAAAGGAATATGTGTTGCTCGATAATTTTTATGTAGATGGGGAAGTAAGTGCCGATGGGCACAACTGGAGCCTGGCCGCCAACGCAAACGATTATCTTGAAAAAACCTGGCCAACGGATTATGGCGGACGTGGCGGCAGTTATGATTCCGAAGGCAACAGGGACATTGCCAGTCCCGATCGTGGCTTTATATGGGATTACTGCAAGCGGGCAGGCATCAGCTACCGCACTTACGGTGAATTTGCTGATGATTACAAAGCCAATATTCCTGTATTGAAAGATCATTTTTGCCCATACTATACCAGTTGGGACGAAAGCGTAAGAGATACCACTCGGTTTTACCAATGGAAAAGAGAATTTGATTCGCTGCTGGCAAAAAATGCAGTGCCCCGCTTTAATTCGCTGCGGTTTATCAACGACCATACCGAAGGGTTGCGCTTTGGCAGACCAACGCCATTTGCCCATGTAGCCGACAACGATCTTGCTGTAGGTATGTTTGTTGAGTACCTCAGCAAAAGCCCTATCTGGAAGGAAACGGCTATATTTATTGTGGAGGATGATGCACAAAATGGCCCCGACCATGTGGATGCTCACCGCAGCACAGCGTATGTTATCAGCCCCTATACCAAAAGAAATTATACAGATCATACCATGTACTCCACTTCTTCCATGCTGCGTACAATGGAACTTATTCTCGGGCTACCGCCCATGAGCCAGTACGATGCGGCGGCCATGCCCATGTACAGGTGCTTTAATAAAACAGCCGATCTCACTCCATTTGTTTCAGTGGCCGCAAATATTGACCTGAATGAAAAAAACACCCAACAAACCGCCAGTGCAAAACTGAGCGAAACATTCGATTTCAGTAAAGAAGACCGGGTGCCTGATTTACTGTTCAGCCGGGTGATATGGAAAGCGGTAAAAGGCGAAAACAGTGAAATGCCGGCACCGGTAAGAAGTGCTTTTTTAAAAATGGTGGAAGCTGATTAATAAACGGAATGAGAAAAGCGGTATTTATTTTAATGATGGTACTGTATGCAGCAGGTGTTGCGGCACAGCAACCGGCAGCAGGTAAGAAGGATACAGCAGGCCGTTCGCTTGACGAAGTGATTGTAACTGCCCAGCGCCATGAGCGGCAGTTATTGCTTTTGCCAGCCTCAGCAAATGCAATACAAAAAGATCAACTTACCCAAGCAGGCTCCCGTACAACACCAGAGGCACTAATGGCGGTGAACGGCGTATTTGTACAAAAAACAAATCATGGTGGGGGTTCACCCTTTGTACGGGGGCTTACCGGCAACCAGGTATTAGTACTGGTAGATGGCATCAGGCTTAATAACTCAACCTTTCGCTATGGCCCCAATCAATACCTTAACACCATAGACCACTTTACCATTAAACGCATTGAAGTGCTTAAAGGCACAGGCTCGGTACAGTATGGTACGGATGCCATTGGCGGTGTACTGAACATCCTCAGCCAGGATCCGGAATTTTCACCAAACAAAGCCGGATGGAAGGGCAGGCTGGCCGCAAAATACATTACAGGTGATATGGAAAAAACAGTGCGTGGTGAAGCTTTGTATTCAGGGAAAAAACTGGCCATGATTGCAGGCTTCACCAAAAAAAACTTTGGCGATTTGATTGGTGGCGATACAACCGGCAGGCAATCACCTTCGAGATATGATGAATGGTCGTTTGACTTTAAAACAAAGTATTTACTGCAGCCGGATGTACAACTCACTTTTGCCACACATTTCCTGCGGCAGCAATCAGTTCCTGTTTATCACAAACTGCAATTAGAAAATTTCGCCATCAATGAAATGAATCCGCAACAGCGCCTGCTCAGCTATGCCCGCCTGCAGGTACATGGCCGCTCCCGTTTAATAAGGGAACTTGAAGCAACACTTTCCTTTCAGCAGCAAACCGAAGGCCGCAACAGCCGCAAGAACGGAAGCAGTATTTTGCGCAGCGAAAGAGACAATACAGGTACTGCAGGTTTTACCATTGATGTATTTTCCAGTATAAATAAAATATGGACAGCCAACTCAGGTATTGAACTGTACCACGACAGGGTGGGTAGTACAAGGAAAGATATTGATATGCAAAGCGGGGCAACAGCACAAAAAAGAGGATTGTACCCCGATGGCTCAGGTTATGGTAATTATTCTGTTTACACAATGCATCATTTCCGTTTGGGGAAATGGATAGCTGATGCAGGTTTGCGCTTTAATACATTTGCCATACAGGTTACCGATACCAACCTTGGCAGAATAAAAATTAATCCTTCAGCAATAGTTGGTAATGCCGCACTGATGTATCAATTGAGTAACAGGCAAACCATATATGCGGCATTCAGCAGTGGTTTCAGGGCACCCAATATTGATGATATGGGTACGCTGGGTATTGTTGATTTCCGTTACGAAGTACCTTCTTCCGGTTTGCAACCCGAGCAATCGCAGCATACAGAGATTGGCTATAAATTTAAAAGCAGGCGCTTAAGCGGCACTGCTGCATTTTATTATATGCATCTTTCCAATCTTATCACAAGGGTAAAAATGGAAGGACAAGCAATCAGTGGTTATCCTGTTTACCAGAAAGAAAATACTGAAGCCGCTTATATAAAAGGAATTGAAACAGAGTTTGACTGGCGATTAACAAAGCAGGTGAACCTGGGCGGAGGAATTGCATACACTTATGGCTCAAGTCTGAGTAAGAATGAACCATTGCGCCGCATACCCCCTTTTAATGGCAGGGTGATGGCCAGTTACAGGGATAAAAAATGGTTTGCTGCTGCAGAGTTTCAGTTTGCAGCAAAGCAAAGCAGGCTGGCACAGGGCGATAAGGAGGATAACCGCATTCCTTTTGGTGGCACACCTGGCTGGGAGGTAATAAATTTTTATGGCGGTTACCAGTTTTCATCCCTGCAGGTAAATGCCGGTATGCAAAACCTGCTTAACAGCGACTACCGTATACATGGCAGCGGTATTAACGGGGCTGGGCGCAGCGGATGGATATCATTAAAGCTAAACATAAATTGAGTATGCTTACAGACGAAATTTTGCAGTCGGTAAATGAAATCATGGCCTTATACGAACTGCATGGCAACGAAGATTATATTGGCGAACCGGTTTCGCAGGTGCAGCACATGTGCCAGTGTGCACAACTAGCCGAGGCAGCGGGTGCAGATGATGAACTGATTCTTGCTGCATTTCTGCACGATATAGGGCATCTCTGCGAATTTGCTTTTCACGGGGCAGGCCTGCAGCATATGGATGGGTTTGGTATCGTTGATCATGAAGGCCTTGGCAGCGATTACCTGCTCAGCCAGGGGTTTTCGGTACACATTGCAAAGATGGTAGCCAGCCATGTTAATGCAAAACGTTATCTTACGTTTAAGGACCCCGGATATTACAACCTGCTTTCTGAAGCCAGTAAAAAAACACTGGAACACCAGGGCGGGCAGATGCAGGAAGCAGAAGCAGCAGTTTTTGAAAAAGACCCCCTGTTTGAAAAATACATCGCCCTCAGGCGCTGGGATGAGCAGGCCAAGGAGCAGCATAAGCCATTGCCTCCGCTGGATTATTTCAGGGATATGATGACAGAACATTTATCTGTGCAAAACAGTTAAAAACAGCAGTTATGATAAAAATGGTGGTATTTGACATGGCAGGCACTACGGTTGACGAAGACAATGTGGTGTATAAAACATTGAGGAAAGTAATTAATGCAGCGGGCTTTAATTTTACGCTGGAGCAGGTACTTGCATTGGGAGCCGGAAAAGAAAAACTAATGGCCGTAAAAGATATACTTGCATCCGCCAATGCAGTTGATGAAGTGCAGGCAAGTGTTATTCATGCAGGTTTTACAAAAGAGCTGGAAACAGCTTACAATAGTTTTGAGTTAAAGCCGCAACCGGGTGCTGAAGCGTTGTTCAGTTCGCTTAAAGAAAGGGGGATACTGGTAGTACTGAACACAGGCTACAGCAGGGCAATTGCTGTTTCAATCCTTCAGAAATTAGGCTGGAAAGTTTGGGAACAGATAGATGCAATCATTACCGCAAGTGATGTTCACCGCAACCGGCCTTACCCGGATATGATACTGCTTGCCATGCAGCAGTTTGGCATAACCGATGCAAAGGTGGTAGTAAAAGTGGGTGATTCTATAATTGATATTGAGGAAGGAAGAAATGCAGGTTGTGGCCTCAGTATCGGCATTACCACCGGCGCCCATACACAGGAACAGTTGGCATCTGCCAACCCCGATTATATTTTACACAACCTGGCAGCACTGCTGCCCTTAATTTAAACCTGATGAAGGCAAATCCGGCAGCAAATAATAAATTGACCAATTGGCTTGCGAAGTCGCCGGTGGTACTGGTTGTTTATATTTCCATCTGTGCTTTTATAGTGTACTCCTGTATGTATGGTTTTAGAAAGCCATACACAGTGGGCACTTACAGCAACCTTAGCTTTATGGGCGTATCCTATAAAGTATGTTTGGTAATAGCGCAGGTATTGGGTTATATGTTCAGTAAATTTTATGGCATAAGGTTTATTTCTGCCATGCAACCCCGGCGCAGGGCCTTTTACATTCTTTTATTTGTGGGAACAGCATGGTTATCGCTGTTGCTGTTTGCAGTCATTCCGCCGCCTTATAATATCATTTGTATGTTTGTAAACGGGCTGCCGCTGGGGATGGTATTTGGCCTGGTGCTGGGGTCGCTGGAAGGCAGAAGGACCTCGGAACTGATGGGTGCTGTGCTGGCCACCAGTTTTATTTTTGCATCCGGGCTTGCAAAAACAATTGGCAAATGGCTGCTGCTCGATTTCAATATTACCGGCTGGTGGATGCCTTTTACCGCAGGTGCTGTTTTTGTAGTGCCATTGCTGATATCGGTGTGGTTATTAAGCAAAGCACCACCACCCTCAGAGGAAGATAAGAAACACCGTACAGAACGAAAACCCATGACGGCGCTGGAAAGAAAAGATTTCATCAGAAAATTTGGTACATCCCTGGTAGCAATCGTTACAGCCTATGTAGTCTTTACCATTGTAAGGGATTTTTGTGAGGATTTTGCCAATGAGCTGTGGACAGAAACAGGTTATGCCAATTCTGCCGGAATATTTGCCAAAACCAGCACCATCATTTCGGTCATTTCACTGGCTGTAATAGGCGGTTTCTTTTTAATAAAAAATAATTACCGGGCATTCAGGATCAGCCATTATATCATCATGGCAGGGGTGCTGCTCTCTGCCATAGCAACCCTTTGTTTCAACCTGCATTTCATTTCGCCGTTTCTGTGGATGGTGCTGGCCGTTACCGGCATGTACCTTGCTTATATCCCCTTTAACTGTATGTATTTTGAAAGGATGCTGGCTGCCTATAAAATTAATGGCAATGTAGGTTTTGTGATGTATATAGCCGATGCCTTTGGTTACCTGGGTACCGTAACAGTTCTTTTAATAAAGGAGTTTATCCCGATACAATACAGTTGGGTCAGTTTTTTCTCTTTCCTGTTTTATTCAGCCGGTATACTTGGTGTTGTACTCGTTATTATTAGTTTGATCACACACAGTAAATTATACAAATCTTTATGGATATCAAAACAGCCGTTGTAATTGGCGCAGGTATTGTGGGATTGGCAACTGCCCGTGCATTGGCTATTAAGGGCTATAGTGTAAAAGTATTTGACCGTCATCCAAAAGCAGTTGGCGCTTCAGTCCGCAATTTTGGTATGCTCTGGCCAATCGGGCAGCCTGTGGGGACACTGTATAAGCGTGCCATGCGCTCAAGGGAAATTTGGAAAGAGGTTGCCGCTGGTGCCGGTATCTGGTACGAGGAAACAGGAAGCCTGCACCTGGCCTGCAATGCTGAAGAGTGGACGGTGTTGCAGGAGCTGGAAGGTATATTCAGGGCTGAAGGGCGAAATGTGACCCTGCTTGATGCCGCTACTGTAACAAGCAGGTATGGTCTGGTAAACAATGACCAGTTGCTGGGTGGATTGTACAGTGCTGATGAAATGCTTGTTGACCCAAGAGAAGCCATTGCCGCATTGCCTGGTTATCTGGAAGACGAATATGATGTGGTTTTTTTCTGGAGTAAATGTGTAAGCTATATAGCAGACAAAACAGTATACATAGGTAATGAAGAAGAGTATGATTTTGATATTGCTGTAGTTTGCAGCGGCGCTGATTTTGAAACACTTTATCCTGAAGAATTTGCAAAACTGCCATTAACAAAGTGTAAACTGCAGATGCTGCGTACTGTGCCGATGCCCGAAAGCTTCCGGCTTAAAACGGCTATTTGCGGCGGGCTTTCGTTGCTGCATTACAATAGTTTTAAAGCAGCACCTTCGCTGCCTTTGCTGCGGCAGAAAATGGAAACTGAAAGGAAGGAATACCTTGAGCTTGGCATTCATGTAATGGCAGCACAAAACGGCAGGGGCGAAATTACCATCGGCGACTCACATGAATACGGAATGCATGTTGACCCATTTGACAGGCAGTCAATTAATAAGCAGATTATGGAATACCTGGCCAGTTTTTTAAAAATCAGCAGTCAATCAATTGCCGAAACCTGGCACGGCGTATATCCAAAGTTAACCAACGGTGATACAGATATTTTTATGCTGGTGGAGGATGGTGTCTACCTGCTGAATGGCCTCGGCGGAGCCGGGATGACGCTTTCTTTCGGACTTGCTGAAGAAGTTGCTGCACAGATTGCCTGAGTTGATTAATTACGGTTTTAGCAGTAACATTTTGTGTTTGAGTTTCAGTATATTGATTTCCCAAAAACAAAACATTCTCTTGCTGTACTCAGTCCACAGTGTTTTTACCTGGTAATTACACCTGCCATGACAGTTATTGATGTGGATTATCACAGCATTTTTTTTACGATAGCATCGAATTCAGTTTTTTGCAGCAGCGTAGCAATAATAAAAATGCGATGGTCTGTCCTTTTGTGAGGGATAAAAAATATTTTCACACTCATTTTTAACTAAAACCTTAATATTTATTTATGAAAAAGTTATTAGGACTTTTACTGGGAAGCGCATTGCTTTTCTCTGCTTGTAAAAAAAACAACACAATTGACAACGAGGGCCTGGCTGATGATGACAATGCTGGAAACCGCATTACCGAAAGGCATTGTGCCGCTGAAGATGTTTTTCAGGAGCAACTGAAAGCAAACCCATCCCTGCAAAAGCAGCGTGACGATCTTGAAGCATTCACCAACCGTTTTGTGCAAACAAATGGCGCCAACCGCTTACTTGCTAACGGCATCATCGAAATTCCGGTAGTGTTTAATGTTATTTACAAAACTGCGGTGCAAAACATTTCTGATGCGCAACTGCAATCGCAGATTGATGTGCTTAATGAAGATTTTGCCACCACCAATGCCGATTACGGTTTAACACCTGCACTTTTTGCTGGTGTACGCTCGGGCGATATTGGTATCCGTTTTGTACTGGATCATACGGTACGCAAATCTTCCACCAAAAATAGCTGGGCCATTAATGATGCAATGAAAAAAGCAAGTACCGGTGGTATTGATGCTGATGCACCAACAACAAAACTCAACATTTGGGTGGTTAATAAAATGACTTCTGGCGGACAGACAATCCTTGGCTATGCACAGTTTCCGGGTGGCGCTGCTGCCACAGATGGCGTGGTACTGGGTTACAACTTTACGGGTCGTGTAGGTACTTTGTCTGCACCTTACAATAAGGGCCGCACAGCCACACACGAAGTAGGGCATTGGGCAAATCTGCGCCATATCTGGGGTGATGCCACTTGTGGTAACGACCAGGTGGGTGATACGCCAACACACAATACATCAAATGGCGGTTGCCCGGCTTACCCTCATTTAAGCACATGTGCAGGTACTCCTGTAGAAATGACGATGAACTACATGGATTATACCTACGATAACTGTATGTACATGTTCAGTGCCGGGCAAAAAACAAGGATGCTGGCGGTATTTGCTGTGGGTGGCCCACGCAACAGCTTTGCGCAACCATAGCAGATAAATTCTGTAAATATATTAAACGGGCGCTCTGAATGGGTGCCCGTTTTTAATTGCAGTATAAAAGAATTCAATATTTACTTTACTGTTACAAAAAAAACTGCATATAATAACTTCATATGCGGTAATTACCTGCTCAGGTTTTTGAGGGTTTACAATATCATTTTTTGTTAATCTGATTTATGCGAATTTTTATCTTTCGTCATAAATAAGCATCACATCAAAATCGAATGTATCCAAAGCCCCGGTCAATTCTATCTTAACCTGTATTGGGAAATCTTTTTTATAAGGCACTTTTTCCCATAAACTATCAGGAATTTTTATAAACTGGCTTAATGAAAATACCGGTTGATAATAATCCGGGCGATTATAAGATGAAACTGAATAAAGCTGGCTTGCTTTCGACCCGTTACTGTTGATACATGTAATTTCAATCATTAATCCATTTTTTATAAGTTGCCCACTCCATTCACCAGGATGTAACCATTTGAATAAAGGTGTAAGTAATATTTTTTTTATTTCTATAGACGATCTTTGGTTGAACAGTCTGACCTCTTTTTTTCTTTCAGTATTTGTTAAAAGTATTGCTGCATCTTTTTTAGTTAAAGCTGCTCCCTCTATACTGTAGTTAGTACCTGCACCAGCACCATGTATTGCGAGCATTTTATTTTTAGCCATGCCGGTTAGTATCCTCTTTACGCTTGGTAAAGGGATATCCAGTTTTTCTGCAATTTCTCCGGATTTAGATCCAGGATGATTTTCAATGAATGAGTATATTTTTTTTTCTCTTATTGTCAGATTTCCACTGTTTTTTTGCACCTCAAGCTTTGCCAGTAATTGACTTTGTATATTTTTAAGGCAATCTAAAAAAAACAGCACCCAGGGGTAAACATCTTCGCCGGGCCTTTGCCGCTGGCACTGCATTAAAATTTTATAGTATTCGGATTTCCGGCTTTCAATTTCATATTCAAAACTTACAAACTGAACCCAGGAATATCCATGTTTGAGTAACAACAATGTCCCTAATAACCTGCTCAACCGTCCATTGCCATCCTGAAATGGGTGAATACTCAGAAAATCATAAACAAAGGTGGCAGCCTTTATCAAAGGGAGTGTTTGTGTATCTGATTTGTACCATGCTACCAGTTTCCCCATGGCATCTTCTGTAGCAAACCCCGGCTCAGTTGTTTTAAAAATTATGTATTTTGAGCCATCAGCATTTTCTGCTTCTGCTACATTGCTGTGTTGTTTATAATTCCCTTTATGCCAGCCATCCTTTTCGCTATGCTTCATCAATATGTTATGTAAGTGCTTCAGGTTATTCTCCGTAATTTCTATATCCCTGAAAGACTCCGCTATAAGCTCCAGAACTTCATAATAGCCTGCAACTTCCTGCTGATCTCTTTCCGCCAATTTCGAAATATCAAGGTTAGCTATCAGCACCTTTACCTCATCGTCAGTCATTTTAGATCCCTCAATTCTGGTGGAGGCTCCAACACTACGAACTGTGGCAATCGATTTCAATTGCTTCAAAGTTTCCCTTTCTCTTTTCTCTATAGTTACCCATGATGCATCAAACCGGTCTATCTGGCTGATTTCATTGGTCAAGTGCATCCAGTTTGCTGCAAAAGAGAAGGTATATATTGAGTTTGACATATTAATTTGATTCGATTTGATACGCTAAAGTACGATTATTATTCGATTTTTTAAATTAATTTGATTCGATTTGATACGTTTTTATACTATAATGATTCGTAAACAGGTTGGATATCTGCCCTTTTTTCCTGCACTTTCACTACACAGCACAAAAAAAGAGGCCCTTCAGCCTCTTCAATATTAAAAATGTATATTTTAATTATTCAGCATCAGCGGCATTACCAGCATCAGCAGTTCCTCATTTTCGGCCTGCTCGCTTGGTTTAATGATGCCCGCCTTGGTAGGCGTACTCAATTCCATCACTATTTCAGTAGTTTCAGCTCCATTCAGCATTTCAATCAAAAACCTTGCATTGAACGCAATCTGCAGGTCTTCGCCATCGTACTGGCAGCTCATGCGTTCATTACCTTCAAAACTAAAATCCACATCCTGGGCAGCAAGTTGCAGTTCGCTGCCGCTGATGGTGAGCGCCACCTGGTTGGTACTTTTGTTGCTAAATACACTTACCCTGCGCAGGGCATTTTGAAAATCGCCCCGGTTAACCGTCATTTTATAAGGATTGTCAACCGGAATTACCACTTTGTAATCAGGAAAACGGGCATCAATCAGCCGGCACACCAGTTCAGTACTGCCATGCACTACAAAAAGGTGATTGCTGTTATAGCTGATGCTCAGTTCATCTGTATTATCCGGCAGGGCCGATTTCAACAAGCTCAGTGGCTTTTTAGGCACAATAAAAGTATCTTTCTGCGGGCAGCTTACATCGGTACGGGTATAGCGTACCAGCCTGTGAGCATCTGTAGCCACGCATGTGAGGCCATTTTTATCTAATTCAAAGAAAACACCCGTCATGGCCGGGCGAAGATCATCGTTGCTTACGGCAAAAATGGATTTGTTGATGGCCGTTACCAATGCCGAAGATGTCATGGTAAAGCTGTTTGCATCATCAGCAGCAGGCTCTTTAGGGAAATTGTCGGGATTTTCGCCCATTACCTTGTATTTACCGTTGTCGCTGGTAATTTCCACGCCAAAGTTCTTATCAATATTAAAAGTGAGCGGCTGTTCGGCAATGTTCTTCAGCGAATCCATTAAAATTTTGCCTGGAATACACACCCGGCCGCTGTCTTTGGCCTCAATATCCATGTGTATCTTCATTACAGTTTCCAGGTCAGTAGCCACCACGGTGAGTTTGTTTTTGTCAATTTCAAACAAAAAATCCTCCAGTATGGGCAATACTGTATTGGCATTGATAACACCACTTATCTGCTGCAGTTGCTTTAATAATCCCGAAGACGATACGATGAACTTCATAATTCTGTTTGTATTAAAAAACCAAAGATAAAATATTGCTGCTAATCACCTAAATATAAAATTTTTTTGCTCTTTTGGGGCGTTTTAAGGGTAAAATGTTCATATTCACCATTTCATGGTATAATCTGTAGCTGAAAAATATAATATCTTAGCCAACTTAATAATTACCACCATGTTTGAAAAACTTTTTGGCTGGGGCAAAAAGCAGGAGGCTGAATTGCCTGCTAACCCGGCAATTAATTTTGGCCGCTACAGCGATAACAATAAATCGCCTCAAAAAACTGCTCAATGGGCCAATGCCGATAATCTTTTTAAGGATAAAAAATACACGGAGAGCCAGGATGCTTTTTTTGATTACCTGCGGGATGATGCGGCGGCCAATGTAAATACTTCCAGGGATGGCGGAGTGCTGAAATTTGAGTTGAGCCAGGGTTCTAAGATTGTGAGAGGTACCTGTAATGCTGAGCACCTTCAGGCTGAGGTTACACTTGCCCGTATGCCCCAACCGTCTGTAGCGGTAATGCGCAGGTTGCTGGAACAGAATTTTGTACTTTCTTACAGCCGCTATTCATTAGACAATGGCAGGCTTTGTATGCGGTTTGAC
>JANMDL010000607.1:0-2845 GCA_031376295.1 Chitinophagales bacterium | reverse complement strand
AAGCTGTATTTCATCGCCAATTTTTACTGCATCCATGTTGTCAATTTGCAGCACCGGTTCTGATACCGGCATTACTTTTCCTGACCCTGCAATACCTTGTGCATTAACCCTGTTGTGGTTAATGGCAAAAGCCACCGGCGTTTCTGCATCTATTAAAAAATGGGCTTCTCCTTTTTCATCGGCAATGGCGCTGGCAGCCACACTGCCGCCACCCGGGTTTGTGTACAGTTCTACATCACTGCCGGGGATACAGTTGCTTACTGTATAATGCCGCTGTTTTTCGGCAACATAATGAAATACAGTAACACCTGAGGGGTCGGCAACTTTTGCTGCAGCCGTTTTTTGTGCCATGGCAGCGGTGCCTGTAGTTAAAACCAGCCCCGATATCAGTACTATTTTTTTATATTGTTTCATACTTAATTATTTAAAGATGATTAATGTGACATGTTTACTGGTTGGAAGAATGCGGTACCGGCAAACTTGATTAAATGACTGAACCTGGTTTTGCAACACTTATTTACCAAAAGAAAATTAGACAGGTCTTGTGCCCTTCTTTCAAGGTCGTTAAAGCCACGTAATTGACCGGTTCCTGAAGGATCCTTTACATAAAAAAGACCTGTGAGTGAGTTGTCGCTTGGATCTTCTGCAGCATTAACAAAATCATCCGCAAAATTATTGGGAGCAAAGTTATAAGTCCTGCCTGTAAGGAATGGGGAAATCTGCGTCTTTGTATCCACACCATCGGTAACATAATCCATTATGCCCACATAGCGCATTTGTACACCAAGGCCCACTGTATTTGTATGGGTAAAGATGGTTTTTGTTTCTGCACTGTGGCAACTTGCACAAGTGTTTAAAGAAAATTGGTGCCTTGTATTTGGATTAACAATCGGACTGGCGGCATCACCAGCCCAATAGCCCGGCGCTGAGAATTGAGACACACTTGGATAATTAGATTTACCGGCCTGGAAAGGTAATGGTGGTGCAGGAAGGGGGAGTGTAAGAGGTACAGCCACTGTGCCAGCAAGTATACCTGCACTGTTGGTATTTACCCAGTTGGACATAAGAGAAACCCTGAAAGGATCACCGTTATCAGCACCATTATAAATACCTGCCGGCTCATTCGTAAGCGGCACTTCATCCAATAAGCCAGGCGAGTTTATAATTCTGAATTCTCTGAACTGCCACCTGGGCGACCTGTCGTCATATAAATCATCTACGGTATTGGTCAAAGCAATTTCATTGGTACGTACCTGGCCAATAGCACTTTTGTTGGGTTTGAGGGGAGCTGCACCAGCATTGGTAACCGTTCTTGTAATTTTCTCCAGCATTGTATTATAGGTTGCACTGCCCAGCACAAGCCCGGGTTTGCTAAGGTTCATCCATTGCAAAGCAAAATTGCAGTCAAAATTTATGTTCTCAAATTCAAAAATGGTATTAAAGCCCTCAAAGCATTTATCTCCGATTGGTTTACCGCAATCGGCCCCTTTTAAAATGTTTATTACTGAATAAATAAAGCGGGTTTCTCCCTGGCTTACCTTCTTCCCTAAGCCCGGAGTATAGCCTCCATTTCCCCTTAAATCGCCCCTGTTTACAATAGCGGTCAATTTAAAAGGTGAGCATGCCATCAGTTTAGATTCCGGAATGCTGAACCAAAGCTGTTCCCAGTTCCATATTGTTACAGTGTTCGCCGGAATAGCGCCGCCACTTCCGCATTCAATCCATGGGCCAACAATCATGTCAATTGTTTTTTGGGCACGGTTTTTCACCACTTCACCATTGATGGTAAGATCCTTTATCCAGTTATCTATCCAGTAAAAGGTTAATTTTTGAGTGGTTATTCCGGTTGATCCTACGTTGGCCAGCCCATCCATCATTGTTTTAAAAGTCCATGCCCCATTGGGGTTGCCGGCACCGGTACATGGGTTAAATGTTCTGGCAGGGTCTTCCACCACAGCAAGAGAAGTTATCAACAGTGAATGTTCTTTTTTAATTGTATAGCATATTGGAGCTGGCGGTGGTGGTGGCCCATAACCACGGTTAATGCTTAAGGGTGAAACTGGCACAAACTGAAAACCGGTACTCCTTAATGTTCCATCTTTGCAATAATCCTGACGGGGTACTTGTACACCAACGGGCTTTACACCCTGGTCGGGATTGCTGGATTGCAAACTGAAAATGTCCTTGCTGATTTCAAGTTTTTGGCCAGCAAGAAAAGCTGTACTGTTAAAAAACGGGGTAGTCCTGGTTACATTACTGCCCGCCCGGCCAGAAAATACCGTCAGGTTATTCCTGCTGGCTTCTAATTGCTTATTCAAATCTTCCATAGTGGCCACAAACTCATTTATATCTTCGGTTATAAATGAAGTGAAAACAAAATCACCCGCCCTTGCATCACCTGACCGGCCATCATCACGCAGCGTAGTTACGGTCACGCCATCTCCGCCAATCATTTGAAGCAGGGGAGTCGCTTTTAACCGGTCCTCTGCTTTAAATTTAATTTCAAGTAATACATTGCCTCCTGCACCATTGCTTTTCACTTGTGCAAATACATTTTCAGCAACAGGTGGATGCTGATTAAGGTCATTTGGATCGTCACCTGGCCCATTGCCATTACCATTACCATTATCACGGGATGATGTCATGGTTACAATGGCAGCAGCGCAAACAAGCATTGTAGCAACAATACTTTTTTTAGAATGTTTGATTTTTTTTAGCATAGCTGTTTTGTTTTTGTTAATAAATAAGTAGTGTTAAATAGCGGAAGAGTGATGCATTATGAGGCTGTTTGCCCCATGCAGGTTAATATTTTACTTTACAGAATTGTACTGAAGCGGTTTTTAAG
>JANMDL010000597.1:0-2118 GCA_031376295.1 Chitinophagales bacterium | reverse complement strand
TGATGGAAGCTGGACTGAGTCTAACGGTTCTGGTACATATGGCGACTACCAAATTAATACTGATGGTAATTGGAGCTACCAATTTACTAATGTCAGCGAATTTGATGCCCTGAATATCGGCGATACTCTGACAGATACCTTTACTGTTCAGACGATCGATGGCACCAGCCAAACTGTCACAGTTACCATCAATGGAGTTAACGACGCACCAGCTCTTACCAGCGCAGTGGCAACACTAACCCCTGGTGCAGAAGACAAGGTTTACACCATCAATAAAGCTGACCTACTGGCTGGTTTCACCGATGTAGATGGCGGTGAATTGTCAGTTTCAGACTTGACTGCCACCAACGGCATCCTGACCGACAACGGCGATGGCACCTCCAGCTTCGCTCCCAACGTTAACTACAATGGCCAAGTTGAGCTGAGCTACAATGTCATTGATGGTAATGGCGGTTCTACAAGTGCCTCTCAATCTTTCACTATTGCCGAAGCCCCGGCTATTAAGCACGCCGGTGATTTTGATGGTGATGGCCAATCCGAAATTCTCTGGCGTCATAGTGATGGTAGTGTAGCTATCTGGCAATTAGATGGCACAAGTGCCTTCACTATTACCTCCGCTCCTTTTATCGCCGATGCTGCTGGAGCCCCTAAAGATTGGAAAATTGCTGACACCGGTGATTTTGATGGCGACGGCAAATCCGAAATCGTCTGGCGCAACGATGATGGTAGTGTAGCGATTTGGAAATTGGATGGCACAAGTGCCTTCACTGTGGTCTCCGCTCCTATTATCGGTGGTGCTGACATTGCTCCTACAGATTGGAAAATTTCTGGTACCGGTGATTTTGATGGCGACGGCAAATCCGAGATTCTCTGGTACAACAACAATGATGGCACTGTAGCGATCTGGAAATTGAATGGAACCAGTGCTTTCACCCTGTCCTCTGCTCCTGTGATCGCCTCTGCTGTCGGTGCTCCTACAGATTGGAGAACTTCTGCCACTGGTGATTTCAATGGTAATGGCGGATCCGAAATCCTCTGGCGGAATACTAGTGGCGCTGTAGCTGTCTGGGAATTGGATGGAACAAGTTCCTTCCTGCCGGTAGCTGCCCCTATTATCGCCTCTGCAGCCAGTGCCCCTGCCGATTGGGTGATTGCTGCGCCCAATCTAGGTAGCCATCCTTTAGGAGTAAGCACCTAATCTAGATCACCACTCTCTCAAAGGAAGCGATCGTCATCAAATGGTGATCGCTTCCTTTGTTATGAACACAAATTCTATGAACTTGTACAACCCTTAAAAATCAGGAGCTATAAGTAAATCTTATTATTTACAGCCCTTGTGGCTTCTCATATAAATATATTGTCAGTTCAGAATAAGCCAAAACTCGTATTGCTCCGTTGACAATTTTGAATATTGCCAAAGCTGTCTACGCCATTTGAGCCGATTTTTTCTCTGGAAAAATCCCTAATCCACACTGACTGTTAATATACGGCTATTCCAAAGATCAACTTTTTAGTTACAGCCCCTTTCGTACGTCTTTTTGCGGATAATCAATGGTTTTGCATTGGTTTCACTTCGTCAGGTTCAGCTGGTTTTGCTCGTCAATAATTTCTCAAAAATCTCATACGTTTTATTGCCATGTCTACTACCCCTAATCGTTCTGTTGGTATCACTGTGCCCTCTCGTTCGTCTATATCCGTATTAGGTACCTTGTCCACTTTGGTTGTTTTTGACGGCCGGTTATCAGATCTGGATATTCTTTATGGAGCACTGTTGCCAGAGGCCATCGGCTATACGATCGAACCCAATGATGATGCCTTGTTAGAAATTACCCAGTTATTGGCCGAGACTGGGGCTAAGCGACTGTCGATCGTGGCGCATGGTCAGCCTGGAGTAGTACACATTGGAGCACAGCCACTAGATTTACAGCAGATCACAGATCGATCGGCGTTGCTGCAAGAATGGTGTGTCGATGAGATTGCCCTGTATTCCTGTGAAGTGGGTGCCGATCGGGCTTTTGTGGCGGGTTTAGAGGGTGTAACCAGGGCGCGAGTAGCAGCAACGGCCCGGCAGGTTGGGGCTGAGGCTCTAGGAAGTAATTGGGAGTTAAATGGAGAACC
>JANMDL010000570.1:0-1695 GCA_031376295.1 Chitinophagales bacterium | reverse complement strand
ATTTTCACATTTACTTTACTTACCACGCCATTGATAGGACTTGTTACTGCAAGCACTGAAACTAATTTGCCATTGGAAAGAGTTGCAGGGTTAATACCCATCAATTGTATCTGCTGGGCGAGGGTTGATTTAAGTGTACGCAAAGTTCTCAACTCCGCCTCTGCTGACTGTAAATTTTTTAATGCCCCGGCGTTCCCTTCATTCAATTCTTTTTGTCTTTTTACTTCCAGTTCCGCAAAAGTGATTTTTGCATTAACACTCAGGTACTGACTTTGGGCCTGTATAAATTCCGGGTTAGCAATGGTAGCGATGGTTTGCCCCTTCCTTACAATATTACCGGGTTGAACCAGCAAGGATTTTATAACCCCGCTGTAAATTGAATTTACATTGGCCTGGCTTTGATTGGGAACTTTCAACATCCCGCTTGCTTTCACCGATGCAGTTAATTGTTTTTGTTCAATAACACCTAATTCAACTCCTATACTCTTTATCTGCTCATCTGTAAGTGTTGCCATATTGGGGTTTTCATGTTCATCTGTATGTCCTTCTTCCGTTTTAGCTTCCCCGGAATTTTCTGTTTCAGCACTGCCACTTTTTCCCCCGCAGGAAACAAGGCTGACGAAAATCACTGCTATAATTAAAAACTTCTTCATTGCTTTTTGTTTTATTGATTGATGTAATAATTGTATTGAATTACGGATTGATTATAAACATTCAGGTTCTCTAAATAATTTTTTTGAATCTCAATTGCCTGTGTTAGAAACTGTGACAGTTCGGCAAAACTAATTTCTCCTGACCGGTAGGCTAATGATGATGCCTTGATGATTTCATTGGCTTGTTTCAATCCGGTTGTTTCATAAAAGGCCAGCATACTCCTGTTTCTTTCTACTTCCTGTTGCCGTTGCATCCGTTGTGTGTTTAGCACCTGCTTGCTATAATCATATTGCTTTTGCTGCACCCCCATTTCTGCCTGCGCCGCTTTTACTTTATTTCTATAAGCACTTGCACCAAACAAAGGAAAAGCTGCTGATACAGAAAAACCAGTGAACGGGTCTTTTGCACCCCATAACCGTTGAGAAAAAAAGCGGCCTGAAAACTCTGGTTTGTTTTCATTTTTTATTACGCCGATTCCGGCATTTGCAATATTGATGTTTTGCGATTGTAAAGCCAGTACCGGATGAAGGCTGTCGTTTAAAGCACCCGGTATTGCCAGTTTTTCTAAGGGTAGCAAAAGTGGCAATATCAATTCTTCTGTATTGAGCAATTGCATCATTACCCGCTGCTGAATTTGTAAATTATTACCAATTTGTTGCAGCGATGCCTGTAATTCTTTCATCCTCACATTGGCAGAGATACTGTCCAATCCCGGACTGTCGCCGGTTTTTACTTTTAGAATGGCCGCATCATTCAATGATTTGTAAATACTATCTAAGCGCTGAAACAATTGCTGTTTATCCTGCAAATACCAAAGCTGGTAGTAAATAGTCCGTACATCTCTTTTTATATCCACATCAATGGCTGCTGTATTGGCCTGGTAGTATTTCAGTTGTTCGCTATACAGGTTTTTCTGTGCCTTGTACAATCCCGGCCATGCAATACTTTGTGATACACCGATTTTTAAGATGCCTTTGTTATCGCTTGGGCGGAAGTCTTCGTTTTCAGCAAACACACCTGTTTTCGGAAGCACTGTTACCG
>JANMDL010000558.1:0-3875 GCA_031376295.1 Chitinophagales bacterium | reverse complement strand
TACATCCTGATTTATTTGACGGCATAAAAGACCTTGTAAAGGAAGAAACCACAATTGTAAGAAGGGTTCATTTAACACCCCTTACATGGGCCGATACTACAAATGCAGAAAGGATAAAGTTTACCCAGGCTGAAATTGATTTTGTTATAAAAGAACTTGATAGGGTAAAAAAAAGCCCTTGGGCTAACAATATTTTCACTGATGCGCAGTTAGTACCTCTAAATACCATTAACAGACTATTTAAAAATATTGATGCGACTAAAGACAGCCTGATGAAAAAACTTTGCTATAAAATTCACTTTTTTTCTTCACCTATCTTTCTTCGGCATAGTACCCTGTGCTTTTTTTATTTTGGGGAGGCTGATATTTTAGGCCAAAAAGGGGAGTATTGGCTGTACCGGAAAGAAAACAATTTTTGGAAAGAATTTGGACGTATAGGAGTATGGTTTAATTAGGAACCTTTCGGGAGTTCCCGAATCCTACTTTTTCCGTTCAGCAAGCTTTCTGGTGTTCCAGAATCCTCTTTTTTTTGTTCCCAAAGCATTCTGGTGTTTCAGAATCCTCCTTTTTCCGTTCAGAAAGCTTTCTGGTATTCCAGAATCCTCCTTTTTTTATTCAGGAAGGTTTCTGGTATTCCTGAATCCTCCTTTTTTTATTCAGGAAGGTTTCTGGTGTTCCAGAAAGTTATTTTTTTTGTTTAGGAAGCTTTCTGGTATTCCAGAAAGCTACTTTTTTCGTTGAGGAAGGTTTCGGGTATTTCAGAAAGCTCCTTTTTTTGTTTCTGAAGCTTTCTGGTGTTCCAGAATCCTCCTTTTTTCGTTCCCGAAGCTTTCTGGTGTTCCAGAATCTTATTTTTTTTGTTCAGGGAATTTTCTGTAATGCAGTACGACTTTTAACAAAATTTTCATACAATTTTGAGGGTTGTTTTTTTGTGGCTTAAAAAAAAACACACATTTTTGAGGTCTAAATTTTATGAATATGATACAAGCTATTGACATTTTGCGACTCCGCAACCCCGAGTACATCCAGTTTTCCAGAAACTTTTTAACCATCGTTGCGCTTAACGACCCCGCCACCCTTAAAGTGCAACCTGAGTACGATGGTTTTGATGCAGTGCTTAAGGACATTGAAAGCCTTTTTAAAACAGACCAGGGCAGCAACATTACCCCCGTAATTGAGGCGCTCGTTATGCGCAGAGACAAGGCTGTAACGGGTATTTACAAATACATAGATGCCTGTACCAGCCATTTTGACGGGGCTAAAAAACAAGCGGCTGATATGCTGATGAGCCAGCTAAAAGTATACGGCACCGCCACCAGTGTGGCTACGGCCAGCCTGCCTGCCGAAACAGCCATTATTACAAGCATGGTTACCGATTTTACTACCAAGCCCGATTTTGCAGCAGCCATTGCAGGGCTAACACTTGCCGATTGGGTGGCCGAATTAAAAACTGCCAATGATTTGCTGGCACAAAAATACATTGAAAGAACGGTGGAACTGGGTGGCAGCAACCCCAATACTCTTAAAGATAAAAGAACGGAGGCCAATATTTTATATTACACCCTAAGGGATATGCTGGCAGCACAAGCTACAGTGGCAAAAAATGCAGCCCCCTTTGCCAAAACAATAAGCGAGGTAAATGCCCTGATTGACCAATATAATGTATTACTGGCAGGAAGAACGGGCAATGCTGCCAGTACAAAACAAGATGATACTAAACCCGCTGCATAAAATAATTTGTTGATTGGCTCTTGCCAGTATAGCAAGTAAATGAATACATTTTCCTGGTTTTTTTGCTGTGCAATTGCAAAGTAAAAAAGCCGGGATTTTTTTTATTAAAGCGGGCAACCGGTGTACTGCTTGCAGCCTTATACCCACAAAGTAGTATTGCACAGCCCATTTATTACTTATACCTTTAATGTGATAAGCAGTTATACTGCCTTATCGCTAAACCATTTTTTTCATTAAATAAAACATTGTTATGGCTAAAGTAAAATTCCAGGTTGTACTCGAAAATGTTGATTTAAGCAAGACGCAGGTTGCTTCTATTCAAAAAGAAATTAATGCGGTGGTAACCAAAAGTTTGCTGGGTGGTAAAAAAACTACAGCTGCTCCACTCCCTTCAACGTTCGGTTTTAAA
Organism: Chitinophagales bacterium; assembly: GCA_031376295.1. Lineage (GTDB taxonomy): Bacteria > Bacteroidota > Bacteroidia > Chitinophagales > Chitinophagaceae > Ferruginibacter. The sequence continues at coordinate 1,735 of JANMDL010000558.1, read as the reverse complement.
ATACCACCAGAATGGATTGGTATTTACATCAAAAACTTTAAATCGCTTGAACTGATGAAAGTAGGTGGTTTTAAAGTACTGAGGTAATCCTGTAAAATGCCGGATTATGCAAAAAGAAAGCACTAAAAGCTGCCCCAGCTCGGTTGCCAGCCCCGGAGCTACTTTACTGGGCATGGTAAATGATAATGGCGTATTGGGCTACATTGAAACGCCGGTAGAAATTGATGAAAGTTTCATTGAACAGGCCGGTGAAGGCGCTGAACTGGAAAGGTCTTTCCGTTTCAGTTCAAAATGTATAAAAACTGGCTGCGGGCAATGGCATGACGGTAAATGCGGTGTTATAGAAAAAGTGATGATGCTGAATCCGGATTGGCATGTTAATAACCCACAGCTACCCTCCTGCTCCATACGTCCAACCTGCCGTTGGTTTTCTCAGGAAGGTGCAAAAGCCTGTTCATACTGCCCCTATGTGGTTACCAATATGCTGGAGTAATTTGCAAATTGCATGTACAAAAAGACTGTGCCGGTTTGCACAGTCTTTTTTTTTGTTGCAGTAAAAGCCCGCAACCTTATTCAGACTGGAAATAGTAAAGGAAAAGATGCTATAATAAATATGCTGTATTGATTATTAATAAAAAAGCTGCCCTAAATTACTTTAAAACAGCTCAGGGTGAGGGAGCAACGGATATATAAATGTACTGATTTTCTGGAATAAATGCAATGGAGTGCATTTCATTTTTCTATTACTAATTTGTTAAAAAGCCACCCCGGGTAAACAGGATGGCCTTTGGGTAAAGGGTTTTATCACCTTAAAGTGAAATGTCTTCCTGAATATATAAGCCTCGTTGGCGCAAATATAACTGCATTAATTACGCAAAAAAACAGGAAAAACCCTGTTTTTTAAACAGGTATTTCTACCTGGTATTATTAAAAAAAAGTAGTATTGGTTCTAAAAGGAGCGGATGGCTCTTACATAATAGGTACTGGTATTAAATGCTGTACTTTGATTGGGGCCGGGAGCACCAAAATTCATTGCCCAAATGAGGGATGTGCTGCTTTCACTTGAGCTCCAGTAATTACTGGGGGCAAATCCCCCTATGACATTTTTTTGCAAATAAAGCTGGTTTAACTCAAACAAGGAGGGCAGGTACCAATCATTGAATCCCCCGCCATTGTAAAATTGCCTGCACAAGGTGGCAGCATATAAGCCATTACCCTGCACATTTATAATTGTTGTAGTATTGGCTGACCCGGTTCCAATGGCAAGACCCGCAGCATTAGTAAGAAGGGAACTGTTTGTATTATGCCATTTCAATCCTATGCTTTGATCAGTTGTAGCCACAATCAACCCATGCTGCCCGGTTCCATCTACATAAAAAACAATACCACCTCCATACACCTGGCCAATGGTAAAGGCTGCCGGGGAGGTAACAAAATTCAATTGGTTGCCGTATGTAGTGCCGTTTGTATTGGTGGCATAAGCCCTTACATAATAAGTTTTGCCCGCAACAAGCCCGGTAAGGTTACTGGTAAAACTGCCGTTGCCGTTGCCATTTACAGTTTTGGTTAATAATGCAACGGTTGGATCGGTAAGGGTATCCCACACCACACCCCGGGCCGTAATGGCTGCCCCTCCATTTGAAACAATATTCCCACCCGATGTTGCTGTACTTTGCGTAATACTGGTAACCGCTGTTGTTGTAAGTACAGGAGCTGCACCACCAGTCCACAGAGG
>JANMDL010000831.1:0-6111 GCA_031376295.1 Chitinophagales bacterium | reverse complement strand
TAAGCGAAAGATTGGGCGTAGCAGCATCCATAAAACTGATTTTACCGCTGACATAATCAGGATTGCCGCTGAAATCGAAATTAAACAGGTCGGTAAAATATGTTTTTGAAAGTACCGTGGCCAGTATCATGGTACCGGCTACAATAGCTGGGAAAATGATTTGTCCGTTGATATACGGCATATTAAATCCACCTGCTTTTTTCTCCCTGCGTGGCAGCAGCAGTACGCCACCGCACACCAGCACAAAGGCAAACAGGGTGGCTATGCTGGTAAAATCAAGCACAAAAGTTTTGTCGGTAAATAAAATGGGTACGCCCACCACAAGGCCGGTAATGATAGTGGAAAAAGAGGGCGTTTTGTATTTGGGATGAATTTTTTGAAACACCGGCGGCATCAGCCCATCCCGGCTCATGCTCATCCAGATACGTGGCTGCCCCATCTGGAATACCAGCAGCACACTCGTCATGGCTATTACAGCCACAATTGACACCAAAAACTGCATCCAGGGAATGTTGAGATTACCTGGCTCAAAAATAAATGCCAGCGGATCGCCAATGCCATCAAACTTGCGGTAATTGGCAGCACCTGTTAACACAAGCGTTAATAAAATATACACCACCGTACAAATCACCAGCGACAGTATCATACCCCTTGGCAGGTCCTTCTGCGGGTTCTTACTTTCTTCTGCCAGCACACTTACTGCATCAAAACCAATATAGGCAAAAAATACCCCGGCTACTGCCGCCATTACCCCACTAAAACCATTGGGCATAAATGATTTTACACCTGCATCATCCGGGGGCATCCAGTTGGAAGTTAAACCATTGGCAAAAACTAAATAACCTCCTACCAAGATAATCAGCAGTACAACAGCCATCTTTAACACCACCATTACATTGCTGAAGTTGCGGCTCTCTTTAATGCCACGGTAAACCAAATAAGTAATAAGAAGGTTGATTACCAGCGCAGGTAAATCAAAAATAATACGGAGGCTGCCCATCAGGGGTGCATTGTTCCAGGCTGCCAGTACGTCTTTATTGGTACTATCATCTGCTACCGCATGTTTTGCTTCCATATAGCTGGTGGTAAGCCAGGCTGGCATGTGAACATTGCACCTTTCCAGAAAAGAAGTAAAATAATCGCTCCAGCTATAAGCCACATAAATATTACCAATGGAATATTCCATAATCAGTGCCCAGCCAATGATCCAGGCAAACAGCTCACCAAAACTGGCATACGCATACGTATAGGCACTGCCTGCAACGGGTATGCGGCTGGCAAATTCGCTATAACAAAAAGCGGTAAAAGCGCAGGCAATGGCTGTAATGATAAACAATATCACCACCCCGGGGCCACCATGAAAAACAGCACCGCCCAGGCTGCTGAAACTGCCCGCCCCCAATATGGCTGCTATGCCAAAGAAAGTAAGGTCACGGAGTGTAAGCACCCGCTTTAACCCGCCGCCACCATGCGAATCGTCGCTGCCTTCGGCTAAAATACTTTCAATCTTCTTTGTTCTGAATAAAGAATTGGACATGAGCAGTTGGTTTATTTAAGGGGTAAAATAGTAAAAAAATCTTACATACTGCTTAACGGCATGGGTGTATTTGAAATTTTCACAGCTATTCAGGTATAATGTCTGGCAGTGGTGCAGAACATGGTTACAATATTAGCCAGGTATTTACTTCACACGGCGGAGTGCTGCATCATTCGTCATTCCCAGGTTCATATGATACTCATCACTTATAACTCATAACTATTACTTATCTCTCGTTATCAAATATTCCGCCAGCTCAGCCAGGGGCTTCTTGCGTACCGCCACCACGGCTGTATCTTCCAGGTGTTGCAGGGCCGTTTGCAGGTATTTTTCTTTCAGCTCCCATGCCCACTCATCTACTTTGCAATCTTTAAATATCTGCAACACTTTCTCTACCTTATTGGCTGCATTGCCTGCCATCAGTTGCTCCAGTTCGGCTTTTTGTGCAGGGCTTGCGGTTTCTAAGGCATGTATCAGTAAAAATGTTTTTTTGTTAGCCAGAATATCGCCACCCACCTGCTTGCCAAATTTTTCCGGGTCGCCAAAAGCATCCAGGTAATCGTCCTGCACCTGGAAGGCGATGCCCAGGTTTTTGCCAAACTGGTACAGGTGCTGCTGGTTGCCTTCGCCTGCGCCACCCAGGATGGCCCCCAGTTGCAAACTCGCAGCCAGTAACACCGATGTTTTAAGGGTTATCATGCCCACATAGTCATCCAGACTCACCATGCCGGCCTTTTCAAAATCCATGTCTAATTGCTGCCCTTCGCAAACAGCCGCAGCCGTTTCATTAAACAGGTGCAATACTTTCTGCAGGTTGTTTAGGGATATTTTATTCAGGTACTCATAAGCTTTTACAAACATTACATCACCTGCCAGCAATGCAGTGGATTCCCCATACTTCTGGTGTACGGTTTCCATCCCCCTTCGGAGAGGAGCCTTATCCATTATATCATCATGAATCAAACTGAAATTATGGAAAAGTTCAATAGCAGTACCCGCATTAAATGCATCGGGAATTATATCACCAAACAGCTCATTGCCCATCAGCACACAAACCGGGCGCACCCTTTTACCGCCAATGCCAAGTATATACTGTGCAGGGTTGTACAGGGTTGCTGTATGTGCAGGAAAATGCCTGCCATTAAATTTTTCTTCAAACAATACTGATAACTCACTGAACGAATGCATGCGGATCGTTATTTTTTCTTTTTAGTTTTTGATTTTTGCGGGGTCTTGTTGTCGCCTTCATTCAGTATCAGTTCATAATCCATCTGGCGCTTTGCCAGGTTGGCACTGGTTACTTTTATGGTAACAATATCACCCATCCGGTACTTGCGTCCGGTACGCATACCTACCAGCGCATAATCGCTTTCATCCAGCCTAAAATCGTCGAACAGCAACAGGTCTCTTGCAGATACAAGGCCCTCACATTTATGCGCCACGGTTTCAACCCAAAAACCAAATGCTGCCACACCGCTGATAACGCCCTGGAATTCTTCACCAACATAATCCTGCATATACTCCACCTGCTTGTATTTGTTGCCCGAGCGCTCGCTGTCCATGGCTGCCCTTTCCCTTTCGCTGCAATGCCTGCACTTCTCATCCATCTCCCTGTCGAGCTTATGGTTCTTATCAAGGCACTCCTGCAGTATGCGGTGCACCATCACATCCGGGTAGCGCCGTATGGGTGAAGTAAAATGTGTGTAATGCTCAAACCCCAGGCCGTAATGCCCGATATTTTCAGCTGTGTAAATGGCCTTTGCCATGGTGCGGATGCCCAGTTGCTCCAGCACATGCTGCTCCGGCTTGCCCTTTACTTCTTTTAAAAGCGTGTTGAATGATTTTGCTACCTGTGCCTCATCGTGCATATCAAACGTATACCCAAACTTTTTGGCAAAAGCCACAAAGGGTTTCAGTTTTTCATCATCCGGTGTATCATGTATGCGGTAAGGAAAAGGTATTGGCTTTTTATTAATTTTTACTTTTGAAATATACTCTGCCACGCTTCTGTTTGCCAGCAGCATAAACTCTTCAATCAACTGGTTAGCTTCCTTACTCTCTTTTATCACAATGCCGATGGGCTTGCCTTTTTCATCCAGCTTAAACCGCACTTCCTGCGAAGAGAAATTGATGGCGCCATTTTTAAACCGTTTGCGCCTGAATTTTTGTGCAAGATCATTCAGCAGAAAAATTTCTTTTTTGTGCAACCCTTCTTTTGATTCAATAATCTCCTGCACATCTTCGTAACTAAACCGGTGATCGGAATGGATAACAGTACGCCCCAGCCAGGTATGTTTTACATCACCCTTTTCATCTATCTGAAAAATAGCGGAGAATGTACATTTGTCTTCATGCGGCCGCAGCGAACACAATTCGTTTGATATTCTTTCTGGCAGCATCGGGTTCACCCTGTCGGGCAGGTACACACTGGTTGCCCTTTCATAAGCACTTTGGTCAAGCTTAGTACCGGGCTGCACATAATGACTCACATCAGCAATGTGTACGCCTACTTCATATAACCCTTCCCGCAGGTAACGTATGCTCAGCGCATCATCAAAATCTTTTGCATCCACCGGGTCAATGGTAAATGTAAGATAGTCCCGGCAATCTTTTCTGGCCTTTATCACATCTTCGCCAATAATATCGGGGAGCCTCAGCGCTTCTTCCATCACCTCCTCTTCAAATACAATGGGGAAATTATTTTCAATCAGCAGTTCCTTCATCGCCATATCATTCACATCCTCCGACTGCAATACCTCCAGTACTTCACCCTCAGGCTTTCTGTCTCCTTTCTCCCACTTGGTAAACTTTACCACAACCCTGTCTCCATCAGTTGCGCCATTTAACTTAGATGGATGCACAAAAAAATCGGGCATCGGCTTTTTACTGTTGGGCTTAAAAAATGCAAACTTGGTGCTTACTTCTATGTTACCAATAAACTCAGTTTGTTTCCGCTCTACCACTTCGGTCACCTTGCCTTCGTAGCGGCGTGCATTATTCCCTTCTTTTGTTACCTGCACCCTCACAGTATCTCCATGAAAAGCATTGGCAAAATAATTGGGTTTGATGATGATGTCTTTTTCTAGGCCCGGTACAATTACATAACCCATACCACTGCGTACAATATCCAATGTACCTTTAACTGTTTCAGGTGTACGGGAGGGTTTGTCTTTCTTTCTCGTTTTACTTTTACTCACTATTATTTTATTTTCAATCTTTATTATTGTCTTACTCTTGCTGTTATTGCAGCACAATATTGGGGTAAGACGTACTGCAATGTACTGAATTTCTCTGTGACTTACCAGCTTCGGGCATTACTGTCATTTCACTTTTTGCGTACACTGATATTTTTTATTGCTTCATTACATCTGCAATTACATGGCCAACCGACCCATTGGGTATTTGCACCTGCAGCATAGCCGCAATAGTTGGTGCTATATCGGTCATGTAAGTTTCACGGTTCAGTTTTCCTGCTTTTACATTCCAGCCAAACCATACTAAGGGGATATGCGCATCATAGGGGTTCCACAAACCATGTGTAGTACCGATACTTGTGCCGTCAATCCATCCGGGCATTAAAATAACTTGTATTTCACCACTGCGGTTGTGGTAATAACCATTGCCCAGCATCTTTCTTTGTACTTCCGGCAAGGTTGTTTCGTTCAGTTCTGTTATGTCAAATGCATTGGCAATGCCTTCGGTTTCTTTAATGATGGGCAGTAAAAATTCTATTACCGCCTCTCTTTCCAACCCGGCTGAATCGAGCTTTACCCTGTTGAAACTAAGCTGGTAATTGTGTGCACTTACAATAAGTTTCTCAACACCAAATTTTTCTTTTATTTTTTTGTTGAGTTCCCCAATAAGTTTTCCGTCGTCAAATGGTTTGCCGGGTATATTGTGTTCCTTTAAAAACCCGGGAGTATGTGCCACACCATGGTCGGCGGATAAAAAAAACAAGTAATTTCCCTTACCCAGTTTTGTATCTAAATATTTTAAAAAAACTGCCAGCTCCATATCCAGCCGCAGGTAATCATCTTCATTTTCAATGGAATTAGGGCCATACTGGTGACCGATATAATCAGTACTGGAACAGCTTACTGTTAAAAAATCAGTTACGCCGCTCATGCCCAGGCGTTCGTTTTCAACCGCAGCTTTGGCAAATTCCAGCGTCATGGTATTGCCATGCGGAGTACTCCTGATAACCCCGTATTTTTTACTGCCGAGGTTATTAAAATTATGTGGAAAACTGCTGTTTGTTTCTCCTGAATATCTGCCCTCATAGGCATGGTCATCTCCATTACTTTGGTGGTAAGATGATAACGGATAAAGCGAGTTCCAGTTAATTGCCATCAGGCTATCAGGCATTTTTCGGTTGTTAAAATTACTAACCCACACCGGCAGTTCTTTCATGTAGTAAGTACTTGTAATCCAGTTGCCGTTATCCCCATCGTACCAATAAGCAGCATTGGCGCTATGCCCTGCAGGCAGTATGGCACCACGATCTTTTATGGCTACTCCTATTACTTTACTTTTAAAATTGGTAGCCAGCCGCAGCTCATCACCAATGGTGGTGG
>JANMDL010000511.1:0-2535 GCA_031376295.1 Chitinophagales bacterium | reverse complement strand
CGGCCAAGGTCCAGCCCACCACGGTCTCAAAATCCGTTGCACGGCCGGAAACGGGCTGGACTTTACAAATATGCCCAGTCTCAAACCCAGGTCTTTCTTCCACTGGTTGTACACCTGTACACCCGGTTCTATTGATAAAAGTATTTTACTGCCTGTGTGTAACTGAATGCGTGTATGGAGTTCAACTGTATTTGAAAAAAGATAAAATTTGTTTAACCGGCTATCCTCCGCATAAGATTGATGAAAAGTAAAATTAAAACTGTTAGACAACCCGATGAAGCAGGTCAATTTTTTATTATTGTTAATCCGGTAATTAACTCTCAGTGGTAATTGCAGCAGCGCATACCTGTACCGGGGATAAGTTACTCTAAAAACACGTTGCAAGTCGTTCCAGAATACTCTGTCGAAGGGCCTTACAATATTATAAGTAACCGATGATATTCCAATGCCAGACTCTGCTGATAATCTGTTATTTAAAAAATATTCATACCCCAGCCGTGTACCGGTATTTACACTCTGGTTCTTTTTTTCGCCCGCCAGCCCTGATGCACTTGACGACACAACATTAATGGCATACCAGCTATACTTAACAGGCAGGCTCAGCCGCAGGTATGAGCTGCCTTTTTGCCCCATGCAAAAAAAGGATGACATGCAGGCTATATTCATCAGTACTGCTTTTACAAGCAGGCAGTTAAATTTCAGCATAAAAGGTTTCCCTTTTATAATTTGTGTGATTAAAAAATGGATGGTGCAGCTAAGTGCCAAAAGTTGCATTGGGTGGTAAAATGCTGTACTGCAGCCGGGCAAAATTTTGCATTGCCCGTTATGGTAATATGTGTTGTTCTTTTTAGTCATGCCATGGGTGATGGTTCATTAAATTAATGTGCTGAATCAATAGACCGGTTGCAAAGTAGGGTTAATTTATTTCAGTTCATAATTAAAATACAGGAATTTATCCACTTCCTTTTGAGAAAATTTATTCTCAAAAAAAGAAGGGCATTTTCGGTGAAAATCAATGTCAGAAGGGGTAAGTGCATGGTGAAAATACGGTAATGAAGCGATTTAAGGCTTGATGATTACCAGTTAATCACGGAATGTACGGGCGTGTGAATCGGCCCCATAAACTTTGGTATTGGTGAACAGGATTTTGTTTCCGGGCTTTAGCCGTCTTAACAAAGCCACCTGTTCATTATTCATGCACCAGTCTTTACACTTAGCTGTATTTGGTGTATCGTCAGGCTGGTATATAAAATAGGCTTCGAAAGATAATACGGTAAATTGATGGTTTATATAGCAGCCGGGGATTGATATACTCAAACAGGGCGACGCCAAAATTTCCCTTACCGAAAGTATTGAATCTGCTTTTCCTGCAAATAGCAGCACCGGGTCTGCTATGCGCCTGATAGTGTACTTTTTTCTGTAAATTTCTTTCCCATTTTCCCAGGCAGTTACATTGGCAATACCCGGGCTGGAAAAAGTTGCCGTGTATTCATTATTTGTGCCCTTGCTCAGGCTGCCATTATCTAAACTGAGTGTTAATTTTTTTGCAGTGCCTGCTGTTTGCAGCGTATTATTTACGCCAATATATACATAGGGAGAGTCAGGATACACCAATCCAGGGTTAATAATGTGTATTTGGGCAAATGGCAGTAAAGGAAAAGCAGCCAGTATTACTGATAATATTTTATTCTTCAAACAGGCTTTTATTGTCATCAGTAATTTCTTTTACGTTTGCTTACAAGATACATAGCAAAACGAAAAATGCACCCAATGAGTGCATTTTTTACAAATTTTTAAAGCCGCAGTTTACAGCTTTTCCAAAATACCATCCACAATGCCATAAGCAATACTTTCTTTGGCATCCATCCAGTAATCACGGTCAAAATCTTTCATTACTTTTTCAAAAGTTTGTCCGCAATTATCTGCCAGTATCCTGGCACCCATTTCATTAGTTTTCATTACTTGTATGGCCATTATTTCCAAATCAGCGCTGGTGCCCTGGCCGCCGCCACTTGGCTGGTGTATCATTACCTCTCCATGAGGAAAAATAAACCGGCGTCCTTTGGTGCCACCACTCAATAATATACTTCCCATACTGGCAGCCATGCCCATACAAACTGTACTTACCGGCGAGCTGATCATTTGCATGGTATCGTAAATAACCATACCGCTTACCACCATCCCGCCCGGGCTGTTAATGTAAAATGTTATTTCCTTTCCCGGATCCAGTGCTTCCAGGTAAAGTAACCTTGCTGTAATATCTCTTGCACTTTTATCATCAACTACGCCCCATAAAAATATTTTACGTTGTTCAATAAATTTTTTATCAAACTGCCAGCCACTCATCATTTTTTCCATCGGGTTTTCCGGCAACTCTTTTGGTGATTCTTCTTCGTCTAATCGAATGTTTTTATAATTGATATTCATTTAAATTAAGTTTAGTGGTTTAGATGTTTAGTTGCACTTTACTAAATACTTACATCGTACAACTAACGTTTTACATTGCTAGTCTTTTTTTAATTTACGAGGGTTGAT
>JANMDL010000479.1:0-2261 GCA_031376295.1 Chitinophagales bacterium | reverse complement strand
TTCAACCGCACAGCAACTTTGCCCGCTATTGTACACCACACCTTCCAGCGCTGCTGCAGCCACGGCATCAATATCAGTAATGTCATCCATTACATACAGCGCATCTTTGCCACCCAATTCCAGTCCGCAGGGTACCAGTTTATGCGCCACCCTTTCAGCAATATACCTGCCTGTTTTATAACTCCCTGTAAAAAAATATCCGTCTAAAGGCAGGCTGAGTAAACTTTCGCCTGCAGCAGCGCCGCCAATCACCAACTGAAAACAATTTTCAGGCACACCTGCTTCATACAGTAGTTTTTGAATGTGCAATCCGGTTAAGGTGGCATATTCTGATGGTTTGTAAAAAACAGCATTGCCACCCAGCAAGGCCGGGATAAAAACATTTACCCCCACCAGGTAAGGATAGTTCCAGGCTGAAATATTTGCGATGATTCCCAATGGCTCGTACACAATTTTTTCTTTGGTTGCACCCTCTGTGGTTATCCATTCTTCGGCCAGGTATTTTGCTGTATTTTCAGTAAAAAATTGTATGCGGCTACGGGCACCATTCAGCTCGTTGTACGACTGCTTCAGTGGCTTTCCCATTTCATCAGTAAGTGTATTTGCCAGTTCATCTTTATGCGCATCCAGCAGGTTGTGAAATTTTTCAATAGCTGCAACCTTTACACCAATTTCCATTGCGGCCCAAGCAACCTGACCTGCTTTAAGCAACTCATACTTTGCGTTTATTGAAGCCGTTGTATCTTCCTCCAGGGTTGTTATCAGTTCTTCTGTTGCGGGGTTGATGAGCTGCATCATGATTTTTGTTGATTTATTTTTACTGCCTCCAGAAATTTATCCCGGATATTTTGAGAAAGCGGCGATTCAGCAAGGCCATGCTGGTACATTCTTTCAGGATGCCATTGTACACCCAGGAAAAATGATTTACGGGTGTTGCCTGACCACTCCACCCCTTCAATAATACCACAGCCGGATGTGCAATTTATTGTCAGTTCATTTCCCAACCTGTCTATACATTGATGATGGGCGCTGTTGGCCAGCTCATTTTCCTTTCCCGTTATATGGTACAGCAATGTTCCCGGCTCAATATGTATTTCATGCAACTGGTCTTTTTCGTCAAAACGGTGTGTGGCATTCAGTGCATCGCCCAAATCATGTATAAGGGTGCCGCCAAGTATACAGTTTACCAATTGCATGCCCCTGCATACGCCCAGCAAAGGAATATTGTGCTGCTGGCTGATGGCATAAACGGCTTTCTCAAACTGATCCCTTGCTTCATCAAATGCTGCTGGTGCATTTGCATAATTCAACATTGTACTGCCGTATTCTTTTGGATGTATATCAACACCGCCCGAAATAACAATGCCATCAAGCGCTTGTGTCAATTCAAGGTTATTATCTGCAGCAGACAACTTTACAATCTCTATTGCAGGATCATCGTTTTTCAACCAGTTCACATAATTGATGTGTTTATGTTCTGAACCGGTATATGTTAAACCTATTTTTATTGTTGCTTGCATAATTACAATGCTTCCAGGTACAATTGTTTAAAATCTTCCCTTGTTACCGGCCTTGGGTTATTGGGATGGCAAAAATCTGCAAAAGCAAGATCGGCCAGCGTTTCAATATGTTCATGCTTTACTCCGGCATCACGCAGTTGTGTGGGCATACCGAGCTGCCTGTTCAGTTCAAATAAATGCGACACTACAGCCGCTGCAGTTTTGTCCTGTAACTCCATGGCAACCGCCATCTGGCTAAAAGCATCTTGCAACCCGGGTGCATTAAACTGCATGCCATAGGGCAGATTAACGGCATTGGCCAATCCATGATGTGTATCCAGCAGTGACGACATTGGGTGTGCCAGTGAATGCACTACGCCCAATCCTTTCTGAAATGCCACTGCACCCATCAGCGAGGCAATCATCATCTTGCTCCTGCTCTCAAGGTCAGGCTTATGTGTTGCCTGTACAATTGACTGGTTCACCAGCATGATACCCCGCAGGGCAATGCCCTCGGCCATAGGATGAAAACCCTTTGCAATAAACGCTTCCATATTGTGGGTAAGCGCATCCATACCGGTTGCCGCTGTAACTGAAGCCGGCAAATCCATAGTGAGCAGAGGATCTGCAAAAACTATTTTTGCCAGCAATTTGGGTGAAAACAAAATTCTTTTGCGATGCGTATCGTCTTCAGAAATAATGGCGCTTCGGCCCACTTCGCTACCTGTGCCACTGGTGGTTGGTACGGTAATAAAATGAGGT
>JANMDL010000467.1:0-6282 GCA_031376295.1 Chitinophagales bacterium | reverse complement strand
TTTTACAGATACAGAAGAAAAAACATTGAAAGCTGTGTATGAAGTGTTGACCGTACAGCGTGACTTTGGCAACCGAAGTGATCGTAAGCTGGCACGCCTGAAATATACGGTAGACAATATGGGACTTGCCGCATTTACTGCTGAACTGGAAAAACGTTGCGGCTTTGCACTGGATGCTGCTAAACCTTATACATTCACAGCCAGGAAAGATGTTACCGGCTGGCAGCAGGATTACAAAGGCAACTGGCATTATACCATCTTTATAGAAAATGGCCGGGTTACCGATGATGAAGCTACTGCTTTAAAAACGGCTTTGCTGGAAGTAGCCGAAACACTGACAGCTGCCTTCAGGTTTACCAGCAACCAGAATGTAATGCTTACAGATATTGCTGCGGCAGACAAAGAAACAATCAGTAATATTCTCTCCAAATATCATATCACCACACAACAGGAGGGCATTTCTGCATTACGCAAAAACTCCATGGCCTGTGTGGCACTACCCACCTGCCCGCTGGCATTGGCAGAAGCGCAACGTTATCTTCCATCTTTTATTGACAAGGCTGAATTGCTGCTTAATAAACATCATTTATCTGCAAATGATATCATCCTGCGCATGACCGGCTGCCCCAACGGATGCGCCAGGCCCTATGCTGCCGAAATAGGACTTACCGGCACTGCGGCTGGCGAATACAATTTATACATAGGCGGCGACAGAGAGGGATTGCGCCTGAACAAACTGTACAAAGAAAAATTGAAGGAGGATGCTGTACTGGAAGAATTAGACACCCTGTTTGGCGCATACAGCAATAGCAAAATTGAGGAAGAAACTTTTGGTGATTTTATTGTAAGAGAAAAACTGGTAACACATGATTGATTACAACAGCATACTACATAACCATCTCAACGGACTGAAACAATCCGGCAGCTACCGTTATTTTTTAGATGTTAACAAAAGTGCGCAGCATTTTCCCCGTTTTTATTATGAAAACGAACATGGCGAAAAGCAAATGGCTGTCAACTGGTGCAGCAACGATTACTTGTGCATGAGCGTACACGAAGAAGTTATTGGCAAACTCTGTCTTACAGCCAGCCGCAGCGGCAGTGGCAGTGGTGGTACCCGTAACATTTCCGGCACCACCATTTATCACCGTGAGCTGGAACACACACTGGCCCGCCTGCATAAAAAAGAAGCTGCCCTTTTATTCAGCGGGGCGTATCTTGCCAACCTGGCCACCTTAAGTACGCTGGGTAAATTGTTACCGGGTGCTGTATTTATCTCCGACGAACGCAATCATGCATCCATCATAGAAGGAATTAAAGCCAGCGGCTGTGAAAAAAAAATATTCAGACACAATGATACGGCAGACCTTGAAAGTATCCTCGAAAACCTGGACCGCAACATCCCTAAAATAATCGTTTTTGAATCAGTGTATTCAATGAATGGTGCAGTAGCCCCCGTAGAAGAAATTGTATTGCTGGCAAAAAAACATAACTGTCTTACTTATTTAGATGAAGTACACGCTGTGGGTATGTATGGCCATGATGGTGGAGGCATAACCTCCCTGCTGGGTTTACAAAACGGTATAGATATTATCAATGGCACGCTGGCCAAGGGCTTTGGCGTTATTGGTGGCTATATTGCAGCATCGTTAACCATTACAGATGCCATCCGCAGCTTTGGCAGCGGCTTTATTTTCACCACTTCCCTGCCACCCGCTATTTGTGCAGCAGCCAATAAAAGCATACTGTTGCTGCAAAAAAACAATGCAGTAAGAGTCTCGTTTCATCAGAAAGTAACACTGCTGAGAAAATCATTAAAGGAATACCATGTTGCCTATATTGACAATGATTCGCATATTACTCCAGTGCATATTGGCGATGCTGCTGTTTGTAAACAGGCTGCCGACCGCCTGCTTCGGGAGTTTGGCCTCTATTTGCAACCGGTGAATTATCCAACTGTACCAAAGGGGGAAGAATGCCTGCGCATAGTGGTTACAGTAAAACATACAACAGCTGATACGCAGTACCTGGCAGAAAGCCTGCACACAGTATTGCACCAAAAAAAGAATTTTGCAAATAAAAAACAGGCTGTTTAATTGGCTACAAACATTAACGATACTATTTACTGCAACCCAACAGCGATTACTGATGCTGGTATAACGATGCCATACCGTACTTTCAGCGTAGTATGCCGTGGTTCCTGGCTCTCATTGGCACAGGCTGAAATTTTTAAAGCAAGGGTTAACCAATTTTTCCCAGATATAAAAGTAAAGGTAATAATTAGAGATACCGCAGGTGACAAAGACCAGTCAACCCCGCTGCACCTGGTGGAAGGAAAAGATTTTTTTACCAAAGATATACAGCAGAGCCTGCGCAATGGCGAAGCAGATTTTGCCCTGCACTCCATGAAGGATGTAAGCAGTGAAGATTTTTTCAGCAACAGCAGTTTTGCCATCATCAGCAGGGATATGCTGCACGATGTGGCCATCTTTAATGCTGACATTATTTCAAAAATTGAAAATGGCGAAACAATCATTGCCGGTACTTCTTCCCCCAGAAGAAGCAATATGGCCATTGATTTTTTACAAAAAGCCCTGCCTCATTACAATGGCAAAACGGCAATTATTGAAGCCAAACCTGTAAGAGGCAATGTTGATATCCGCTTACAAAAACTGCATCATGGCAACTACGACGGTTTGATACTGGCTGCGGCGGGCCTCAACAGGCTGTTGCAATATGAAGCATCGGCAGATAGTGTAAAAACGCTGCTGACCGATAAAAAGATTATGCTCCTGCCCTTGTTTGAGTGCCCACCTGCGGCAGGCCAGGGAGCGGTGGTGGCAGAAACAGACCCGGGAAACACAGAAGCCGTTGCACTGCTGAAAGCCATCGAAGAAAAAGCATTAACCACTGCCATTGAGCAGGAAAGAAATATGGCTTACCGGTTTGGTTTTGGCTGTTCGCAGCAATTTGGCGGTTTTTATATCAATACCGGAAACATCGCTTTTGGCTATGCTGCCGGCAAAGATGACAAGAACAGCGCATTTACTGAATGGGATTTTGAAATACCGTTGCAACCTGAAGGAAAAGTAATTTTTTCAGCAACCGATTACATGAAAGATTTTTTCACGTACAGTTACCCGGAGGATGTGAAAATAAATAACCGGGAGCCAGCAGTGTTTGTATCCAGTCACAAGGCTATTCACAACAAAGCATTAGTGCCGCAAATCCAAACAAAGAAAATATGGGCCGCTGGTACCCGTACCTGGTTTGCGCTGGCAAAAAAAGGCCTTTGGGTAAATGGCTGTGCCGACGGGCTGGGGTTTGGGTTTATTGTACCGCTGCTTAAAGCGCCGCTTTTTGATATTCAGCAGGAAGATTTGCTGGTAATTACCAATACAGGCAGCGCACAACATTGGCAGGAAGATGGAATAAAAACAGCCGGCACATACGAATTAACTCCGGTACAAAATGAAACAGTTATTGCTGCCATCAGCAGGGCAGACATTATTTTCTGGACAAGCTATCAGCAATACGCAGCATATAAAAAATACATTAATAAACCGGTTACACATTGCTGCCCGGCAGGTAAAACGGCTGCTTTGCTATCGGGTGATGGTATATCACCGGTCATTTTTCCCACTATTAAAGCATTTATACAATGGAAAGAATCAATTACCCCTTAACGCAGCGCCGCCTGCGAACAGGTACACATATACGTGAACTGACTGCCCCGGTAAGGCTTTCGCACAAAAGTTTTATACAACCGCTTTTTGTGGAAGAGGGTATCATCCACACAAGGCAGGTAAATGGTTTGCCGGGTGTGGAAGTTGATACGCCATCATCTGTTATCAGCACCATTGAAGCATGTATCGAAAATGGCATTCATAAATTTTTGTTGTTCCCCGTACCCGCAGCGAAAAGTGAAAATGATTTTGATTTTTCTTTTGCCATAAACATTGTTAAAAATATCAAACAGCATTTTGGCAGTGATACATGGCTGGCAGTAGATGTATGCCTATGCAGTTATACCAGCCATGGACATTGCGGCATATTAAACGATGACCACACAAAGCTGCTGAATAATAAAACGGTGACAGTACTGAGCAAATACGCAGCCCAACTGGCGGGTGCAGGAGCCGATTGCATTGCCCCCAGCGATATGATGGATGGACGCATTGCCGCCATCAGGCAACTGCTGGATTCATTGCAGTACGATGACGTAAGCATTATGAGCTATGCGGCAAAATTCAGTTCGCAGTTTTACGGGCCGTTCCGGGATGCCTGCCACAGCGCACCCAACACTACTGGTTTGCAGAACCGGAAATCGTACCAGCTTTCTCCTTTCAATATCAACGATGCCATTGCCAGCAGTCTGCGGGATGAAAAAGAAGGAGCAGATATACTGATGGTAAAACCGGCAGCATTGTACACGGATGTAATTGCCAGACTTAAGCAACTGACATTAAAACCTGTGGCAGCCTATCATGTAAGTGGCGAATATGCTGCTGTGGAGGCATTGGCCGGTATGGGATTGCTGAAACGGGAAGCAGCACATATTGAAGTATGGGCCGCATTGCAAAGGAGTGGTGCAGACATCATTATTTCTTATGCAGCAAAACATGCAAAAGAATGGATTGAAAATATTGAGTGGTAAAATGAAACTTATTGCAACGATACTGTTTTTTTTCTTTTGGGCAACTGCCCCGGCGCAGGAGCCTGCAACCGGCCACTGGCTTACCCTGCAGGTACCTGTACAGGTAAACGAAAAATGGCAATGGCACAATGATGCCGGTTACCGCACCATTGGCAACCAGGCCGCGGCACATCAATATTTTTACAGAACCGGCGTCCGGTATTTTTTTAACAAACAACTAAGTGCCGCAGCAGGTACCGCCTTTTTTTTCACCCGAACCTCTTTCATAAAATCAAACCATGAGTTTGGCCATGAGTTCCGCTTGTGGCAGGAGATAAACTGGCAACTGCCACTCACAGAAAAGTTTCAGTTACAAAACCGCATCAGAACTGAGGAGCGTTATTTTGCTTCCACAAAAAAAGACAGTCCTTTCACAGCCTTCCGCTTTCGGTACCGTCTGGCGGCCATACAATCGGTTTCAAAAAAATGGAGCATACAACTGGCTGACGAATACATGCAGCAGGCAAGGAGCGGCCAATTCCACTTTAACCAAAACAGGATTATGGCAACTGCTATTTACCAGGCAAATGGCAGTACACAATTACTAGGCGGTTACATGTGGCTGTTATGGCCGTCCTCATCGCAACACATCATTCAATTTATGGTTTTAAAAAAAATCTCACTTCATGCAAACGGTAACCACGGCAACAACCAATAACCTGTACCCGGTGTTTTTAAAATTAGACACCATGCGTACGCTGCTGGTGGGTGCCGGCAATGTGGCATTGGAAAAACTTAACTCCCTGCTTGTAAACACCCCGCAGGCAAAAATCACCGTGGTGGCACCACAGGTAAAAGATGAATTGAGAACGATGCTGCTGCAATACCCGCTTTGCCACATTATTGAACGTGAATTTGAACTGGCAGACCTTAACAACAAAGAATTAGTTGTTTGTGCCACCGACAATAAGGCCCTGCATTCATTTATAAAAGAAGCGGCCAATGAAAAAGGGTTGTTGGTAAATGTAGCCGACACACCTGATCTCTGTGATTTTTATCTTGGCAGCATTGTACAGAAGGGAAATCTTAAAATTGCCATTTCCACCAACGGCAAATCTCCAACTGCAGCCAAACGCATCAAAGAAACACTGAATGATGTACTGCCGGCAGAACTGGATGAACTGATTGGTAATTTGCATTTGCTGCGCAGCAAACTAAACGGTAATTTTGAATACAAAGTAAAAAAGTTGAACGAACTCACTAAGGTATTGGTAGAAAAGGAAGGAAATGGAAAAGAAGGCAGGTGGAAAAAAATTGCCAGTTATTCTGTCATTGCATTTGCATTGATGCTGGTGGGGCATTTCATTTTCTCTTACCTGCCGCTGAAAGAAATAGCCGGAGATACTGCAAAATGGTATGGCACACTGGATAAAAATATCATCTGGATGCTGCTGGCAGGTTTTTTGGCGCAGTTGGTGGATGGTGCGCTGGGCATGGGCTATGGTGTAACAAGTGCTACCATTCTGTTATCTGCAGGTGTAAACCCTGCAGCCATCAGTGGCAGTATACACACTGCCGAAATGTTTGCCAGTGGTGCATCGGGTTACAGCCACTATAAATTTGGCAATGTAAATAAAAAATTAGTA
>JANMDL010000446.1:0-3480 GCA_031376295.1 Chitinophagales bacterium | reverse complement strand
AACCGCCACCGGGCTGGTGGCGATGCAAAAGCTACGGTGCGGTTATTCGAACACCTTTTAGCCAATGGAGCGCAGGTACATATTGACCAGATGCTGAAGAAAACATCGGCCGAGCAATGGCTGCCGCTGCATCTTATGAAGAGCGATATTGATCAACTGCCACAGATGCCGGGGGTATACTATTTTCACAATGCCAAACATAAAGTGATTTACGTAGGCAAGGCAGTAAACCTGCGCAAAAGGGTGAGCAGCCATTTTACCAATAATGATGCAGAGCGCAAGCGGCAGAACCTGCTGCGCAATATTCATAAAATTACTTTTAAAGAATGTGCTACCGAGCTGGAAGCATTGGTATTTGAAAGCGCAGAAATAAAGCGGCTGTGGCCACGCTACAATGTGAGCCAGAAAAACATCACCCAAAAATTTGCCTTGTACCAGTTTGAAGATGGGCGTGGTTACCTGCGCCTCGCCATTGATAAAAAGAAAAAAAATCTGCAACCACTGTACAGCTTTAACCTTCTGCACGAAGGATTAGTGCTGCTGAAAAAAATGGCAGAAGAGTTTGAGCTGAATGAAAAGTTGTGCTTCCTTGATAAAACACCCTTTGCCCCGGCTGATATGGAATTTGCTGATACACCAGTAGTACACAATGGTAAAATAAAACGGGCCTTAGAAGCGCTGAATGAAAAATTACCCACTTTTGCCATTGTAGATGATGGGCTGAGTGAAAAGGAGAAACTATGCCTGCTGGTGGAGCGTGGCAGTTTTTGGGGAATGGGCTACCTGCCTGCTTCTCTTAACATTGCATCAGCGGAGGAATTAAAAAATCACCTTAATCCCTATACGGATAACGACACCATACGCAACAGCATTTATACTTTTGCGGAGCAGTACCCGGAGAAGCGGATTTTGCTGGGAAAATAATTGCTGCTTTATTATTTGCTGTATGGCATTGCTGTTGTTGGTGCGCTTATTAATAGTGGATGATTAATACCAACGCCGCATTTATTATTCAGCCCAAAAGATACAGATAAAAAAAGGCTGCCTCACATTGGTGAAGCAGCCATATAAAAACCAGCAGTACCTTTTTTTATGGTGCCACTTTTACTGCAGGGTCGCTCCAGGCACCCTGCCCGGCAGCACCCACCGCACTGGTTTGAAACCAATATTGCTTACCGCTTACCAGCCCTTCTATATTGGCAGCAGCTTTTGTAACCACTGCAGCCTGCTTCCAGCTGGTGTTGTCGGCAATGGCATCGGTAAAGCGTATGATATAACTCCTGGCGCCACGCACCGCCTTCCATTTAAGGGTAATGGTACCCGTTTTAGCACCTTCGGCTGCTGATAAGGCAGCAGGGGTGGCAGGTATGCCAATGGGTGTGGCACCCGCTTTTACATCCATACCGGCACTTTTAATTTTAGCCTCATCGCCCTTGCTTTCGCCCTCTACATAGCCGCCGGCTGCTGTAAGCAAAAAGTCGAGCGCTTCTTCTTTTTGATTTTTTACAGCCGTTTTTGTAACCGTAATGTCTCTCGATGCCAGCGCTTCGCTGTTGGCCGTATCCAGCTCTGCTGCGCCTGCAATAATTTCGGCCGGCGTGGGCTTGGGGTTGGGAAAGTTGGCATTGCCGGTAAGGGCATTTGCAATTGTTTTCGCTTTTTGAATTTTGTCGGGTACGCTTAATCCATTCAGGTTAAGCACGACTTTGTTTTTTTTCATTGTCTTACTTTTTTTTATTTTATCATTACTGACCGTCAGTAACAACACAAATATAACGGCAGAAAATAATTGCATGTTATGCTAACCGTTATAAAAAAATGTTAAAACCGGTTGCTGCTTTTCACTTGTTAAAAAATTGCAAAAAATACGATAGTTAATTTTACAGTAAGCAGTAATATAAGCGGCATTAATATTTTTACTGCTGCAATAATGCGCAGTAAATAAAGTAAGCGTGCTGCATTTTTAGCCGCAGCTTTTTGTACAGTATTTACAGGCTATGCAGTTTTATTGCTGGTAAATACAATGCAGCCAGCGGGTATTTTATTGTTACCAGCGGCCGGTGCAATTCATATAGTGGCTGTTAATGTATTACTTATGGCAAATTCAATTCAAACAATAGCTGTTAAGATGCTGCCATGGGCAAGTTTAATGCAAATAGCGGCTGTTAAGATTCTACCAGAGGCAAGGTCAATTCAAACAGTGGTTGTTAAGATGCTGCTTGCGGCAAGTTTGATGCAAACAGGGGCTGTTAAGATGTTACTTGCGGCAAATTCAATCAAATCAGCGGCTGTTTAAGTCAAATTTTACCCAAATACCTGCCAACCAGGTAAAATATCCGGCAAAATGGAAAGCAGGGTTCATTTGCTGCTGGTAGTGCCATTTTTCCGGTTAACCTGCGCCAGGGTGGTTTTATTGTTTATTATTTGTAAACCATGGCCTCCGATGAAGTCACTATGGCGTTAGTAGGGGGTTGGTATGGGGTTGCCTTAGGGTTGCTTTGGCTGCTTAGATGAAGACACGTTGGCGGCCACTTCGGTCTGACCGCCCCCGCATTTGGTTTACCTTGGTTGAAGTTTGTTTGTGCGTGGGCAGGTACTGACCGGTGGCGGATGTACCTGCGCCAAGTGTGCCTGTTGTCTTGACAGGATTTTAAGGATTAATATGATGGACAGGAGGTTTGTACTATTTTGAGCTTATTTTGTAAAAGGAATAAGGTTTTTAAATTCTCCGCACCCATCTCCGCAATCCTGTCCATCCTGCAAATCCCTTTAATCGTGTAAAGACAATGGGATGCACTAGCCGCTGGCGTTTCGCTGTGGGTTTATAATAGGGTGGAGTGGGTGAGGGGAAAAGGCTAATAAAATGGGAAATTTGTCTTTGTAAAATAAAGCATGTATTTTACAGTTTGTTTTGATTGAAAAAAGTTCTTTGTGATATTAGGTTACAGCCAATATAATTGATGCCAAAAGTTGTAGTTTGATTGAAAAAAGTTCTTTGCGATATTGTAAACCAAATCAGCACGTAAAGCAGTACCGTTGTAGTTTGATTGAAAAAAGTTCTTTGCGATATTTTTGATATGCCCACACACGGTTGCCATCAGGTTGTAGTTTGATTGAAAAAAGTTCTTTGCGATATTTCTGATTTGATTTTTCCTGGTCGGTTTGCCGTTGTAGTTTGATTGAAAAAAGTTCTTTGCGATATTAGTGGCAGGGGCAGTGGTATTAGCCCGTGGGTTGTAGTTTGATTGAAAAAAGTTCTTTGCGATATTCTGGCATTGCTGTAAAGAAAAAGCGGGATGGTTGTAGTTTGATTGAAAAAAGTTCTTTGCGATATTTTTATCTATTTCGGAAGCAAACTTTTTAGGGTTGTAGTTTGATTGAAAAAAGTTCTTTGCGATATTTGCACTGTTGAAGCCCTGGATTATCCTTGAGTTGTAGTTTGATTGAAAAAAGTTCTTTGCGATATTAAAACCGTTGACC
>JANMDL010000825.1:0-2794 GCA_031376295.1 Chitinophagales bacterium | reverse complement strand
CGCTCATCGGGGCGTGGATGCACCGTAATGCCATCTGCTCCCCAGCGCTCAATATCCAGTGCGATTTTAACCACATCAGGGTTATTGCCGCCACGGGCATTGCGTAGTGTGGCTATCTTATTGATGTTTACTGAAAGTTTTGTCATACTTAGTCAAATATTTCTTGCCAATAAAAAATCTATTGTTTATATAAAGCCCGGTTTTTTAATACTTATTGCCACAGAAACACTGTTTTTGTATTTTCTGTGATTCAGTGCTTCTGTGGCAAACCAAGCTGCGAAGCAGCGCTTTACCCCCACACCTGGTTCAAAGTTACTCCATGCAGCAATACACTGGCAGAAAAACTGTTGGCCCCAATTAAAAAGCCCCGGTCAGGAATGAGCCGGGACTTATTTATTCACCTTTAAAAAAAGACTTTGTTGATAGTGTAAATATACGGCTTATAATTCTGAACAACAAAGCATTTATTCTGTTACTTTGTGGTGTTACCGTACAATACAGCAGGCAATAAAAGATCAGGCAAAATGGCATACAGCAGTTTAGAAGCATGTTTACTCGACCTGGAAAAGAATGGTCACCTTGTTCGCATAAAGGAAGAAGTGGATCCACACTTAGAGATGGCCGCCATTCATTTGCGTGTATATGAGGCGGGTGGCCCGGCATTGCTTTTCGAAAATGTAAAGGGAAGTAAATTCAGGGCCGCCTCTAATATATTCGGCTCATTAGAACGGAGCAAATTCATCTTCAGAGATACCTTTGCCAAAGTGCAGCAATTGATAGAGTTGAAGAGCGATCCCATCAAAGCCATTAAAAGTCCCATTAAAAATTTTGGCGCTGGCCTGGCAGCCTTAAAAGCATTGCCCTTAAAAAATCCTTTTAATAAACCGGTAATGGCGCAGCAGGTGCAAATTACTGACCTGCCGCTGATACAGCATTGGCCCATGGATGGCGGTGCTTTTGTAACCCTGCCGCAGGTATATACCGAAGATGCCGACCAGCCAGGTATTATGAAGGCCAACCTGGGCATGTACCGCATACAATTAACGGGAAACGACTATGAACTGAATAAAGAAATCGGATTGCATTACCAACTGCACCGCGGCATTGGCGTACACCAAACCAAGGCCAATAAAAAAGGCATACCGCTTAAAGTAAGCTGCTTTGTGGGCGGGCCGCCATCGCATACATTATCGGCCGTAATGCCCCTGCCCGAAGGCATCAGCGAAATGACTTTTGCCGGTGTGCTTGGAGGCAGGCGTTTCCGCTATGCGTATGATGATAACGGTAACTGCATAAGTACCGATGCTGATTTTGTAATTACTGGCGAAGTAATGCCGGGGCGCAACAAACCCGAAGGCCCCTTTGGCGACCACCTCGGCTATTACAGCCTGCAGCACCCCTTTCCACTGATGCAGGTACACAAAGTATATGCCCGCAAAAATGCGATATGGCCCTTTACCGTGGTGGGCCGCCCACCGCAGGAAGATACCAGCTTTGGTGAACTGATACATGAACTGACCGGCAGCGCCATACAGCAGGAGATACCCGGACTTAAAGCCGTACATGCCGTGGATGCAGCAGGTGTACACCCATTGTTACTCGCCATTGGCAGTGAACGCTATACGCCCTACATGCCAGTAAAACAGCCGGGAGAAATACTCACCATTGCCAACCATATACTGGGCACAGGGCAACTAAGTTTAGCAAAATTTTTATTCATTACCGCTGATGATACCAACCAACTGACCACACGTAATGTGCAGCAGTTTATGGAATATGTGCTGGAGCGGATTGACCTTGCCCGTGATATTCATTTTTATACCAATACCACCATTGATACATTGGATTATTCCGGTACCGGACTAAACACGGGCAGCAAAGTAGTGCTGGCAGCTTATGGCGATGTAAAAAGAACATTATGTAAAGAAGTGCCATCTTCATTAAAAAACTTACAGCAATTTGACAATGCACAATTGGCATGCCGGGTGTTATTGCGCTGCAGGCAAATAAATTTACCAATTACGCAACGGCTGTTGCGCAAATGGACATACTGAATGAACAACTGAAAGAAAAGGATTTGAATGATGTTGCCATTGTTGTTATTGCCGACGACAGCAGTTTTGTAAGTGCCGCCATTGGCAACTATCTCTGGGTAACTTATACCCGCAGTAATCCCAGTCACGACATCTATGGCATCAATGCTTTTACCCAAAACAAACACTGGGGTTGCAAAGGTCCGTTGGTAATAGATGCCCGTATCAAACCGCACCATGCCCCACCAGTGGAAAAACTGCCGGAAGTGGAGAAACGGGTTGACCGTTTTTTTGTGAAAGGTGGATGTTTGGAGGGGATTGGGTGAAAAGTTGAGTTTAAAGGTTGGCTGGGTTTGCTGATTCAACAAGGTCTTTATAGCGTGGCAGTGCAGTTTTCTGCCGTTGTTGGTGTTTGTGCCGGTGGCCATGCAGCCGGGCTATCACCAACAACTGTTTGAGGTTACAGCATACAATCATCCTGCTAAAAAGAATCGTTGTTGGTAAAAAGACACAACAACGGCGGAGATAATGCTGGAGACCGAAGCCGTTAAAACTCACCTGGCACAACTACACTTCTCCAATATCGGCCCCACAATTTTATCTGCTTGATTTTTGAGCTTATCCGCCCTTGTTGGTGTTCGTGCCGATGGCCATGCAGCTTGGCAATCACCAACAACTGTTTGAGGTTACAGCATACAATCATCCTGCTAAAAAGAATCGTTGTTGGTAAAAAGACACAACAACGGCGGAGATAATGCTGG
>JANMDL010000094.1:0-8900 GCA_031376295.1 Chitinophagales bacterium | reverse complement strand
GCAAAGAAATTGAAAAAATTACGATAGATGGCTATAAAGATTACAGATGAGTGTATTAATTGCGGGGCATGCGAACCCGAATGCCCCAATAATGCGATTTACGAAGGTGGTATTGAGTGGGCAATTGCCGATGGTACAACCGTAAAGGGAATGTTTACGCTGATGGATGGCACCCAGATTGATGCTGATCAGAAGAATGCGCCGGTAAGTGCAGATACTTATTTTATTGTAACCAATAAATGTACAGAGTGCCAGGGTTTTCATGAAGAGCCGCAATGCGCTGCTGTATGCCCGGTTGACTGCTGTGTACCGGATGAAATGTACAAGGAAACAGTGGATGAACTGATGGCAAAAAAGGGGAAAATGCATCTTTAAATTTTTTATAATCCGCCATTGGCGGGTACTACAGGCGGGTGATATTTCCCGTTTAATATGGCGAGGGTATTGCGATACTTTCGCCTTTTTATAAATGCAAGCAGATGGGGAGAGTTGTATGTATTTTGTTGTTGGTGGTATTTTGCAGTTCATGCCGCATCAGAAAACCTGAACCGGTAGCCAACTACGAAAAAGAAAAATTGGTATTGCTGGATGCCGACAGGGCTTTTTCTAAAATGAGTGAGGAAAAGGGTATGAAAACTGCTTTTCTGGATTATATCGACAGTAATGGTGTGCTGCTGCGGCCGGGATACCTGCCTATTGTTGGTGCTGATGCCGTTGACTTTTTGAGCCAGTTGCCCGAAAATGAATACATCATGAAGTGGGAACCAGTAGGCGGTGATGTGGCAAAATCTGGCGAAATGGGCTTTACTTACGGAACTTTTAAAATTACCCCAAGGGACAGGGATACGGTTGTATATGGCACATACGTAAGTGTGTGGAAAAAACAGGCCGACGGAAGCTGGAAACTGGTACTGGACAGCGGCAATGAAGGTGTGGGACAGGAAGAACAGCAGGAGGAGGAGGCATTCTAACTTTAACAATAACTTGAATCATAAAACTGGGAACTTTCGGCTTGATGTATATCTTTGCTGAATTAATACTGCAAAAAAGTAAATGAAGAAAACAATTGCGCTCATAACCGGTGGGTATTCCGGCGAAGCTGTTATTTCTTACAAAAGCGCCATTACCATTGAAAATAATGTGGATAAAAGCAGGTGGGATTGTTATAAAATAGACATTCATCCTGCCGGCTGGCACTATCTTACCCCGGATGGGGAAAAACTACCGGTTGACAAGAATGACTTTTCAATTACAATAAACGGCAAAAAAATCACTTTTGATGCAGTGCTGGTAGGGCTTCATGGCACGCCCGGCGAGGATGGTAAACTACAAGGGTATTTTGATTCGTTGCATATACCTTATACATCCTGCGACAGCGCAACTTCGGCACTTACTTTTAACAAGCGGTACACGGTAGCCGTGGCTGCTTTTGCCGGTATGCCTGTGGCAAAATCGCTGCACCTGTTTAAAAACAAGCCCGTAAGTACAGATGCTATCCTGGCCCAGTTAAAATTGCCGGTTTTTGTAAAGCCCAATAATGGCGGCAGCAGTATTGGTATGAGTAAGGTAATGGAGCCGGGTGAACTGGCCGCAGCTGTTGACAAAGCATTTAAAGAGGATGATCAGGTACTGGTAGAAGAATTTATAAAGGGCAGGGAATTTACCATCGGCGTATTCATGCACAAAGGAAAAATTACCCCGCTGCCGATTACTGAGATAATACCCAAAAAAGAGTTTTTCGATTACGAGGCCAAATACGGGGGTGCCAGTGATGAAATTACACCCGCCGAAATAGATAACAGTACAGCACAACTGATAACTGAAGCGGCCGTAGAAGCATACGCAATATTTAATTGCAAAGGAATTGTGCGGATAGACTATATTTATAATGCGGAGGATGGCAAGCCTTACATGCTGGAGATTAATACTGTACCCGGGCAAACGGATGCCAGCCTGGTGCCGCAGCAGGTAAGAGCCATGGGCTGGACATTAGAGCAGTTTTATACAGCACTGATTGAGGAGTGCCTGGCAGATGCCGGAAATATTTAATCACCAATTAAAGAGACAAGTGTTTAAGTTTTTAACCAATCGCCCTTTCTGGGTAAATTTACTGGCAGCCATAGCGCTGACTTTTTTTATCATATTCATTATTTTAAAAATGCTGGGCTGGATAACCAAACACGGGGATACGCTTACAGTACCGGTGGTTACAGGTAAAAAAACGCAGGATGCCATTAAGTTGCTGGAAAGCAAAGGATTTGAGGTGCAGGTGCAGGATTCGGTTTATACAGATACTGCAGCCAACGGGATAGTGCTGAAGCAATTGCCGGAAGGGAATGCTACGGTAAAAGTAAACCGTACCGTATTTATTACCATCAACAGGGTAATACCACCCTCTTTTGACATGCCGAAGCTGGAGGGGCAGAGCATGGGTGCAGCACTTGATATTCTGGAGCGGAACCACCTTAAACTGCAGGATACCCTTTTCAGACCCGATTTTATGAAAGGATATGTGCTGGAGCAGCAATACAATGGTAGTAAAATAGCACCGGGTACCAAAATAAAATGGGGCAGCAAAATTACACTGGTCATTGGCTCTGGTATAGAAAACTCACAACAGATAGTGCCGGATGTAACCGGGCAAACCTATGCTGAGGCAAAAGCCTTCCTGGAAGCGGAAGGTATTATTGTGGCTCCGGTGCCTAATGCTGATGTAAAGGATACAGCAAGGGCTTATGTGTTTGACCAGCGGCCACCAAGGTTTAATGAAGAAAAAGCACCCAATTACATACGGCCGGGAATGGTGATGGACCTGTTTTTGTCGGTAAATAATGAAGCACCGGCATCCGATGAGGATAAAAAGAAAAAAGACAAACCTAAAAAAGATAAAAATGAATAATATCACTGCCGAAGAAGTAAAGGCCCGCTTAGATGCCGGCGAAAAACTGAATCTTGTAGATGTGAGGGAGCCGCATGAAAATGCTGATTTTAATATCGGCGGTTTATTGATACCCCTTGGCAAAGTGCAGATGCTGCAGGTGGAAGAGATTGACGACCTGAAAGGGGAAGAAGTGATTTGCTATTGCCGCAGTGGCCAGCGCAGTATGATGGCTGGTATGATGCTGGAGCAATTAGGCTTTTCCAACGTTAAAAACCTTACCGGTGGCATGCTGGGCTGGCAGCAGCAGTTTGGGAAGTAAGTATGAGCAGCGCCACGGTTTGATAGGCAATAATAAAATCAATGCTGCGCATTTTTAATGCCACAGAAAACACTAAAACACAGAAAAATACAAAAAAAAGTGCTTCAGGGAGCAATATCTGTCAGTTTGTAAGCTGAAACATTACTCAAAACATGTTTTTTTGCCCAACCGCAGCTAAAAACATGCCTTTTGGCTTGGCGGCTTCAATATTTACCCCTACCTTTGCCGCCCCAAATAGTTCTTTATACGCTGTAATGAAATTTTCAAAGCAGTATTGGAATTGGGAGTTTCGCCTCAAAAACGGAACGCTATCACCAAAAAAAAATTAAAAATGGCAAAAGAAATCACAGGC
Organism: Chitinophagales bacterium; assembly: GCA_031376295.1. Taxonomy (GTDB): domain Bacteria; phylum Bacteroidota; class Bacteroidia; order Chitinophagales; family Chitinophagaceae; genus Ferruginibacter. The sequence continues at coordinate 5,348 of JANMDL010000094.1, read as the reverse complement.
TATGTTAAGCTCCAGTGTAAAGGAGGACAAGCCAACCCTGCGCCGCCAATCGGCCCTGCCCTGGGTAGTAAGGGTATCAACATCATGGAGTTCTGTAAGCAGTTCAATGCAAGAACCCAGGATAAAATGGGTAAAGTATTACCCGTTCTCATCACAGTTTATGCTGATAAATCGTTCGAATTTATCATTAAAACTCCCCCCGCAGCAGTACAATTAATGGAAGCCGCTAAACTTACCAGCGGAAGTAAAGAACCCAACCGTGTAAAAGTGGGCAAGGTTAGCTGGGAGCAGGTGGAAGAAATTGCAAAAGACAAAATGGCCGACCTGAATGCTTTCTCCCTCAACAGTGCTATGAGCATGGTTGCAGGTACTGCACGCAGTATGGGCTTAACAGTTGACGGTAAAGCCCCCTGGGAAAATTAATTTTATCACCTTAAAAAATAACGACAATGATTACTAAGAAAAGAAAAGTAGCCAATGCAAAGGTTGATAAAGACAAAGTTTATTCCCTTAAAGAAGCCGCAGCATTAGTTAAAGAAATCAATACAACAAAATTCGACAGTTCAGTTGACATCCATGTACGCCTTGGTGTTGACCCTAAAAAAGCCGACCAGGCTATCCGTGGTACAGTATCATTACCTCACGGTACGGGTAAAACCAAAAAGGTGCTTGTATTGTGTACGCCTGATAAAGAAGCCGAAGCTACTGCAGCCGGTGCTGATTTTGTAGGACTGGATGAGTATATCACAAAGATTGAAGGTGGATGGACCGATATTGATGTTATCGTAGCCACACCATCTGTGATGCCTAAAATAGGTAAACTGGGTAAAGTGCTGGGGCCGCGTAACCTGATGCCAAACCCTAAAACAGGTACTGTTACCAACGATGTAGCTGGTGCAATCAATGATTTGAAAGGTGGTAAAATAGATTTTAATGTTGATAAAGTGGGTATCATACACGCTTCTATCGGACGTATAAGCTTTAGTACTGAAAAGATCGCTGAAAACAGTACAGAACTCATCAATGCCATCATCAAACTGAAGCCAAGTACTGCAAAAGGTACTTATTTAAGAGGTGTAAGTATGGCCAGTACAATGAGTCCTGGTATCACGGTTGACACTAAATCATTCTTGAACTGATCCGTAAGGATTTAAAATAATTTTGTTATGACAAAACAGGAAAAAAACGATGTGATTGAAGTGCTGAAAGGCAAGTTCTCACAATATAATAACTTCTATATCACTAATACCGAAAGTCTTAGTGTAGCCCAGATAACTTCACTTCGCCGTCATTGCTTTGATAAGCAGGTGGAAATGAGGGTAGCTAAAAATACCCTTATCAAAAAGGCATTGGAAAGCTTAGATGCAGAAAAGTATGCTGGTGTAATGGATTCATTGCACAATGTAACTGCATTGATGTTCAGCGAAAATCCCAAAGAACCGGCTCTGATATTGAGTGGCTTCCGCACAGAGAATAAAAGCGAAAGGCCCGAACTGAAAGCCGCTTTTATTAATGGCGATGTATTTGTAGGAGACAACCAGTTGAAGGCACTTACAAAAATCAAAACCAAAAACGAGCTTATCGGGGAGGTTATTGGATTACTGCAATCACCCATACAGCGTGTTATCGGTGCTTTGCAAAACAGGCCGGAAGTGGCTGAGGCTTAATTGGTATTTGAACAGGTATACTGCTGGTTTAGCAGTTTGTACATTATAAAAACCCAAGCCGGAGGGAAGAAGGCAAATTTTTTTAAACCACCCGGCGGATCCACCAAAAGCGGACGTGAAGTTGGGAAAAATTTAAACATTTTATGGCAGACGTAAAAGCATTAGCAGAAAGCCTTGTAGGCTTAACAGTAAAAGAAGTTCAGGAATTAGCTGAATTTTTGAAAACAGAATACGGTATTGAGCCAGCCGCTGCAGCAGTGGTGGTAAGTTCAGAATCAACAGCAGCAGTTGTTGAAGAGAAAACCGCTTTTGATGTAATTTTGAAAGCTGCAGGTCCTAACAAACTGGCAGTTGTAAAAGCAGTAAAAGAATTAACAGGTTTGGGTCTTAAAGAAGCTAAAGATTTAGTAGATGGTGCTCCAAAACCAGTTAAAGAAGGTGTTGACAAAGCTACAGCAGAAGATTTGAAAGCGAAATTAACTGAGGCTGGTGCCGATGTTGAAATTGCATAAGCTTTAAAGAAGTAAATAAATAAGCCCCGGGAAACTGGGGTTTTTTTTATAAAAAAATTGGACAAAATTCCTTTATTTTTGGAAAAATGTACTAAATTTGTTGAATGGAGGGTTATTTTATATGCCTGAATGCTATTTCGGTGATACTTTTAAAGTTTTAAATGATGCAGCGCAGGTGCCTCAAATTATATAAAACAGTTCAAATGAAAAATTTTTCCGCTAAAGTAGCAAAACCATACATTATTGATGAAGACGAAAAACTGTCGTTGGTTAATGATGCCTTAGATGGTGTGTACGCTGTTACCTTTGATGATGTGGTAACCTTATCGGGTTATAAAAAAGAGCATATTGCCGATATTATGGATACTTCCTGGAAAACATACAGCCGGTACAAAAAAGAACATAAGCGCCTTGATGCCAATCAAAGCGAGCGGTTACTTAAATTAAAAGCTCTTTTTGGTTTTGGTACACGGGTCTTTGGTTCCAGCGATGCTTTCAGGCACTGGTTGCAAAAGCCAGCACATGGCCTGGGTGGGGTTATTCCGCTCGATATTATTAAAACATCCACCGGTATAGATCTCACCATCAATGAGCTCACCAATATTGCCTACGGAAACCTTGCATAGTAAATGAATATATACCGTATTACCCTTGCTGAATACGCAACGGCACTAGTGGCACCTGGCTCCCAGGGCAGGTGGAACAGTTATGGCAATAAAGTGATTTATTCTGCTGCCACCCGTTCCCTCGCCTGCTTAGAAAACCTTGTACACAGGGATGGCGAGGGATTGAAAGAACTGTTTAAAGTGATGGTGATTACCCTACCTGAGCATATTTCCATAAGCGAATTACCAGTTAAAGACCTGCCGCCTCACTGGACTTTGTATAAAAAGCAACCTTATACCCGCAGGATTGGCGATGCCTGGCTGCAAAGTTTTGAAAGCTGTTTGCTGAAAGTTCCTTCTGCCATTATTCAATACGAACACAATTACCTTATCAACCCTGCCCATCCTCAGTTTAAAGACATACACATTGCTGCCACGGAGGATTTTTTGTTTGACAGCAGGCTGGTGGCAACGGCTTGATGAATGTTGCCGGAAAAAGTGATATCTTAGTTACACTGTACGTAACCAACACGAGTATAAAAAAATCCCATTGCCAGGCAACAGGATTTTTTTATAAATTATCTCACTTACACTTTCTCTGCCATATCCGGTATTTTTTCTGCCTTGTATTCCCCGGCGTCTAATTTTTTCTTGGTGGCTTCAAATGCGTTCAGCGTCAGTTCAATATCCTCATCGTTGTGTGCCGATGTGGGTATGATGCGGTAAATGATATCGCCCTTTGGTATTACCGGGTACACCACAATGCTGCAGAAGATATGATAGTTTTCCCTCAAATCCATTACCATTTGCGTAGCTTCTGGTACATCACCCTTCATGTAAATAGGGGTTACCGGGCTGTTGGTATTGCCAATGTCAAACCCACGGGCTTTAAGGCCGCTCTGGATTTTTGCTACATTGCTCCATAGTTTTTCACGCAGTTCGGGCATCGTCTTCACCATTTCCATCCGCTTCAGCATTCCTTCCACAATCAGCAGCGGAAGGCTCTTTGCAAATATCTGGCTGCGGGTATTGTAGCGCAGGTATTTGATCACGCCTTTAGAGCCACTGATAAAAGCACCTATGCTCCCCATACTTTTTACGAAAGTAGAGAAGTAAAGATCTATCCCATCCTGGCAGTTCTGGGCTTCATCAGCACCGGCACCGGTTGGCCCCATATAACCAAAGCCATGTGCATCATCTATCAAAATGCGGAATTCATATTTTTCTTTCAGTGCTACTATTTCTTTTAAAATTCCCTGCTCACCATCCATGCCAAATACCCCTTCGGTAATTACCAGAATTCCACCGCCATTTTTAGCTGCCATTTCGGTAGCTCTCAGCAGTTGCTTTTCACAATCTGCAATATCATTGTGCTTAAAAGCGTAGCGGTGGCCCATGTGCAGGCGTACACCATCCACAATACAGGCATGTGCTTCTGCATCATACACAATCACATCCCTGCGGTTAACCAATGCATCAATACAGCTCATAATACCCTGGTAGCCGAAATTGAGCAGCATAGTATCTTCCCTGCTTACAAACTCACTAATCACTTTTTCCAATTCATCGTGTTTTTGGGTATTGCCGCTCATCATCCTGGCACCCATTGGGTTACCCATCCCGTACATTTCAGCAGCTTTTGTGTCGATGGCACGCACTTCGGGGTGATTTACCAGGCCCAAATAGTTGTTCAGGCTCCATACCACCATTTCCTTACCCCTGAAACTCATGCGTGGCCCCAGTTCTCCTTCCAGCTTGGGAAATGCAAAATAGCCATGCGCTCTGTCCATATGCTGGCCTATCGGGCCGCCATCTTTCACTAATTTCTCAAAAACATCTGCCATAAATAATGATGATTTAGGTATGCAGGATGCTGGAAATACCGGCATTCATGCAATGTAAACATGTTGATTTCTGAATTTTATTAACCCTGTTACTTAAGCTCCAAATTTTGCGCAAAGGTAAGCAATTGTTTCAAGGATTTCAGGCCAAAGTAGCCATATTTAAGGCTTCTAACCTATTTTTTGACATCCATTTCATCGGCAAAAGGCCTTCTTGTACTGTTATTTAATGGTTGTTAAAAATTACCGGAACGTAAAATGAATCGGTATACAAGTATATTTGCTGAAATATTAATGTATGTTACGTAGTTACATATTTTCCTTTTTCTTACTAATGTTGGTAGTGTTAAAAACACAGGCACAGGTAAAACCTTTTGCACTGCCTTCCAAACCAAAATTGGTGGTTGGTTTTGTGGTTGACCAGATGCGCTGGGATTTTTTATACCGCTATGCTGACAGGTACGGGAAAGATGGCTTCAGGAGGCTGCTGAAAGAAGGGTTCAGTTGCGAAAATACAATGATTCCTTATGCACCTACGGTAACGGCTTGCGGACACACCTGCATATACACAGGTTCTGTGCCTGCTATACATGGCATAACCGGTAACAATTGGTGGGACAACCAGTTGAACCGGGATGTATATTGCAGCGAAGACAAGTCAGTTTCAACAGTGGGCAGCAGTACCAAAGCTGGTGAAATGAGCCCCAAAAATATGTTTACCAC
>JANMDL010000398.1:0-2438 GCA_031376295.1 Chitinophagales bacterium | reverse complement strand
TATATACTCACTCAGCGGGTTATTATTGTTACGCAGTTGCTGTAACTGGTTGATGCTGGGCTGGGTTGTACGGCCATTATAGTCGAAACCGAGATTATGGTTTGGTTTATAAGTATAATTAAAACGGGCAGCAGGGAAGATATTTACAAAACTGCGTTTGTAATCCTTATTGAAACTGATATCCCTTAAATCAAAATTGGTAAAACCGGTGGCCGCTCCAAATGAGTATTTTATTTTTTTATCTTTAAAGCTGATTTTAAAACCGGTTTTGTTGGTCGTAACTTCCTGGTCAAAGTTGTTGGTGAGTGAGTCAACCAAAAAATCATATTTTCCGCTGCCGGGTATAGTTTGGCTGAGGGTGTTGTTGGTGTTTTCTCCTTTTGTTAAGGCAAATTCGTAATTCAGCTCCAGTGCAAACTTTTTGCCAAGCGGTTCAGTATATACAACCCTTGATGATATTTTTCTGCTTTGTGTTTCATTGTCTTTTTGCTGGTCAATATTTTCATTGGTAAAAACACCTCCACCCTGGTTTATTACATTTTTGGCCCTCAAAAAGCTCAGCCCATCAGAATTAAGCAGGTTGAAATCGGCATTTATTGATAATGTGCGCCTTGCTTTTTTAAATTTATGCCTGTATAAAACACTCGTGCCGAAAGAGAACTTGTCCGAGTTGTTTTCAGTAACCTGGTCGCTGGAATTGTTCAGTGTACCAGTTTTGCTCCGGTTATCAGAAATTTTGTCAACCGTACTTCTGCTATTGTAAAAATTAGCCCTGGTGGTTATTTTAAGGCTGTTGGCCGAATCAATTTTCACATCGTAAGACATATTGTTTTTAAAACTGCGCTTGTAGGCAAAAGTATTTTCTGTTGCACTGTTGTTGTACAGCGAGTCGCCAAACTGCAGTTGAGAAATGGTATTTTTTATATTGGAATATTGCTGCCTATTGAATTTAGGCGAAAAGTTCAGCGTTTTTTTATCATTCCACTTGTTGCTGTACTGTCCGCCGATATTCAGGTTCTCAAAAAAACCATCATTTGTATTTATATAGGGATCCTCATCACTGCCACGGCTCCAGCTCATAAACATGCCGCCACCATCTTCATCCATGCCCATGGTCATATTATCCTCCTGGCCTCCGAATCTCTCCCGGTCCTGCCAGCTCAGCGCATCCTGGCCTGTATTGCCCTGCAGCAGGTAACCGGCTATTTTGCGCTTGCCCCTAAAGGCGTTCAGCATCACGTTGTTGTTGTACCGGTTGTCAATCTTTTTTTGCAAACCACCCGATAATTCAATTTTACCAAAGTAGCCATGCTTTTTATCTTCTTTCAGTTTAAGGTTTATTGTTTTTTGTGTTTTGCCGTCGTCAATGCCAGTAAATTCCGACTGGTCACTTTTTTTATCAAATACCTGCACTTCTTTCACCGCATCAGCCCGCAGGTTTTTTACTGCCATACCGGGGTCATCTCCAAAAAACTCCTCGCCATCCACCAGCACTTTTTCAACCTTTTCGCCCATGGCTTTTATATTTCCGTTCTTATCCACCTGTATGCCCGGTAGTTTTTTAAGCAGTTCCTCCACATTGGCATTGGCACTTACTTTAAAGCTGTCCGCAGTGTACGAAACAGTATCGCCTTTTATTTTCATGGCACCACCACTCTTTACAATCACCTCCTGGAGTAATTTACTTTTGGGCGTTACAGCAATCGTTTTAAGGTCAAATTCAGTACCCGATAACTCAATGTCATCTACATAATCGGCAAAAAGTGGTTGCGTAACCATCAGTATGTATTTCCCCGGGACTATGTCCTTCAGCATAAAACTCCCGTCGGCAGCCGAACGGGTAAAACTGTAAAAAATTGAGTCACGTGGTGTGAGCAAAGTAATTACAGCATTGGAAACTGGTTTTTTGTTGGTAGTATCAGAAATTGAACCCTTTACAACAGTTGTTTGTGCAAGGGCAGCACCTGAGCATATTAATACGAAACAAACTACAGCAGACAGCTTTTTCATGCAATGTTATTTTTGGCAATTGAGTACTAAACTAAGGATTTAGTTAAAGATAAAGATTAATTTTCATTTGTCACAGATACTATTTCTTAAATTTACGTTAAACTCGTTTTGATTGTAAAAAGATTACCGGTAACACTTATTTAAAAATGGAAAAAAAGACAAATAAAGCAACAGCAAAAACTAAAAAAGGTTTGCCGGAAAAAAAATCAGCATCACCGGTAAAAAAGTACGAGGAGGTACATTTTGTTGATACCGCTAAAGCTGTATGGAATTATTCATTGCTGACAGATGAAGATGTTCGCAATTTTCAGCAGGGCACCTGGTACAGCGCTTATACCAAACTGGGCAACCATGCCACCAGTGTTGCTGGTACGGCTGGTGTTTATTTTGCTGTATGGGCACCCAATGCCACCGAAGTATCTGTAGTG
>JANMDL010000295.1:0-2257 GCA_031376295.1 Chitinophagales bacterium | reverse complement strand
GGCAAATTCAGCCCGATGGCTTGCTTTAGTTTTAATGGTAATAAAATTATTTCAACAGGTGGCGGAGGTGTGATCGTCACTGATGATGAACAATTAGCGAAACATGCAAAACATTTAACGACCACGGCCAAAGCAAGGGTGGATGAATATTATCATGATGAAGTGGGTTATAACTACCGCCTGGTAAATGTGCTGGCAGCCATTGGTGTGGGACAAATGGAATTGCTTCCTTCTTTCATCAAAAGAAAAAAGGAATGTGTTGCATTTTATAAAAAAGAATTAACAGGGGTTGCCGATATTCATTTTCAGCAGGAACTGGAAGACGTGGAGACCAATGGCTGGTTGTTTACCATACAAACTGACAAACAAAAGCAATTGCTTGATCATTTGAATGCCAATAAAATTCTTAGCCGCCGTTTCTGGATGCCGATGAACAAACTTCCGATGTATAAAGATTGTGTGTATATTCAGAAAAAGGATAATGCTGATTATATTTACAATACTTGTCTGAGCATACCCTGCTCAACAAATATCACGGATGAAGAGCTTGATATTGTGGTGAAAGAAATAAAAGCAGCCATCGGATAGTTATGTACAAAGTCATCAAACGTTTTTTCGACATTATCTTCTCGTTAATTGCAATAATTATATTGCTTCCCATTTTTATTCCTGTTATTATTTTATTGTTGCTTACCGGTGAACATGAAGTTTTTTTCCGGCAGGACAGGGTTGGCTATAAGAATAAGATCTTCCGCATCTGGAAATTTGCCACTATGTTGAAAAACAGTCCTAATATGGGTCACGGCGATGTGACAATGAGAAAGGATCCCCGCATCACCCGGGTTGGGAGATTTTTGCGCCAGAGTAAATTCAATGAACTGCCCCAGGTAATAAATATATTGACCGGAGATATGTCATTTGTGGGCCCGAGGCCACTGATGAAAGTCGGCTTCGACCGCTACTCTGATGAAATGAAGGCGAAAGTATATAATGCCCAACCGGGACTGACTGGTATCGGTTCCATTGTATTCAGGGATGAAGAGTTGATATTAACCCATAGTAATTTGCCCCCGCATGAATGCTATCGTACTATCATTCTGCCATACAAAGGCGCTTTGGAAGTCTGGTACCAGCAGCATCAGAATTTTTATACGGATTTCATGATAATGTTTCTTACAGCCTGGTATGTTATTTTTCCTAAAAGCAAATTGGTTCATAAAATTTTTCCTTCATTGCCTGAAAGAAAATCTTGAAAATTTTTTAGATGTAACTTAGATGCAGCAAGTTTTTATGTTAAGACTGTTTTCAAAATCAAAAGCTAAGGATTATATAAGTAAGGCAGACTTCAGTTTGCTAAAGGCAGATATGCATTCTCATCTGCTACCGGGCATTGATGATGGCTCGCCGGATATGGAAACCTCGCTGCAGTTGATCAGGGGTATGACAGAGTTGGGGTTTACTAAACTGATTACGACCCCGCATATCATGTGGGATATGTATAAAAATACCAGAGAAGTTATTCTTACTAAACTTGAGGAGTTGCAGGCAGCGGTGAAGGCGGAAGGACTGGCTGTAGAAATAAATGCTGCTGCCGAGTATTTTTTGGATGATTATGTTGCCGGGCTGTTAAAGAACAATGAACCTCTTCTTACTGTTAGTGGCAAGATGGTGCTGGTAGAATTTTCCCTGGCACAACCATCCATGAGCCTGAAAGATATTTTATTTGAAATGCAGATGCAGGGTTATCAGCCCATCATTGCACATCCGGAACGCTACATTTACCTGGAACGAAATAAAGAATTCTATGAAGAGCTGAAAGATATTGGTTGTCTTTTTCAGCTGAATCTTCTTTCGTTGACCAATCATTACGGCAAATCTGTGCAGGGGCTGGCGCAATATCTGATCAAAAAGGAATATTATGATCTTGTGGGAACAGATCTGCATCACTTTCGTCATATAGATGCTTTATCCAATGCTGCAATTTTTCCCATGCTGAAAAAACTGATGGAGTCTGGTAAAATAATAAATCCTCAACTGATATGATTTAATGATGAAGACCTGAACAATTCAATTAATTCAGTGTTATTGCTACTATGAATAGTTTTACTATAAAAGATCTGGAAACAATTTCAGGAATAAAAGCCCATACTATCCGTATCTGGGAGCAGCGCTATTCTCTTATCAAACCTTCCCGCACCGGAACAAATATACGCCGGTATTCTTCAGACGAGCTGCGCCATATTCTCAATATTTCGCT
>JANMDL010000291.1:0-3012 GCA_031376295.1 Chitinophagales bacterium | reverse complement strand
ATAAAAATTATCAACCTTGCTTAGTGCTTTGAGCTCATCGTAATGAGCACTTACGGAGGCTATTAATTGTTCTTTTGTCATAATTAAGGTAGTTGGTTCCCTAAATTTACAAATATTAATGCGACAATTTGAAATGCACCCAGCCCCATTGATACTATTAACCGGAAATAATTACCTTTGACCTTCAATGATTGCTACACGTATTTTGGTACCCCGCCTGTAAGGACGGAGTTAATACAGCAGCAAACAAATATCATCTTATCAAATAATTACTATCAGTATGTCAGTTGTTGATTTAATAATGCCAAAACTGGGCGAAAGCATCATGGAAGCCACTATTCTTAAATGGCATAAAAAGCCGGGTGATGCCGTAGCACAGGATGAAACCGTACTGGATATTGCCACTGATAAGGTAGACAGTGAAGTACCTTCAACTGCCGCCGGCACCATTACCGAGATACTGTTCAAAGAAAATGATGTGGTGCCAATTGGTACTATAATCGCCAAAATAAATACCAGCAATGGCTCCGTAGCCGATACAGCCCCTGTTACCGTAACTGCTCCTGGCGTAAAGGAAGTAGAAGATATAAAAGTGGTAGAAGAAATACCTTACCAGCCTGCCACCGGGTTTGATACCGGCAATAAAATTGATGCCGCCATGCGCTTTTACTCTCCCCTGGTGCTTAATATTGCCGCCAGCGAAGGTATCAGCATGACTGAGCTTGAGAAAATACCCGGCACGGGTCAGGATGGCCGTGTGAGCAAAAAAGATATCTTGAACTATGTGGCCAACCGTGGCACAGGCCAGCAACAGCCCGCGGCAGCAGCATCGCAAACAGCCGTAGTACACCAGCCTGCAACACAGCAAACTGCTCCTGCTGCTGAACCAACTGCCAGCTACCAGGCACCTGCTACTTATACCGGCAATGTAGAAGTGATAGAAATGGACCGTATGCGCAAGCTGATTGCCAAGCACATGGTAGACAGTAAGCATATCAGTCCGCATGTTACCAGCTTTGCCGAATGTGATGTGACCAACCTGGTACTGTGGCGTGAAAAAATGAAGAAGGATTTTGAAAAAAGAGAGAACGAAAAAATCACTTTCACCCCATTGTTTATTGAAGCCATAGTAAAGTGCATAAAAAAATACCCCTGGCTCAACAGCAGCGTGGATGGTGATAAAATCATTGTAAAAAAAGACATAAACATAGGTATGGCAGCAGCTATGCCCAACGGCAACCTGATTGTGCCGGTAATAAAAAATGCCGATCAGTTGAACCTTGTTGGACTTACCAAACAGGTGAACAGCCTGGCCAACGCAGCCCGTGCTGGTAAACTTAAGCCTGATGATACAACAGGCGGAACTTTTACCCTAACCAATGTAGGCACTTTCGGCAGCATCATGGGTACGCCCATCATCAACCAGCCACAAGTGGCAATTATGGCTGTAGGTGCCATTAAAAAACGCCCGATGGTAATTGAAACTCCGCAGGGCGACAGTATAGCCATCCGTCACATGATGTATATTTCGCTCAGTTACGATCACCGCATTGTTGATGGTGCTTTGGGCTCAACTTTCCTTAATGCAGTTAGTAAAGAGCTGGAAAATTTTGATGGGAACAGGAGTGTTTGAGGTAAGAATTAGGAATTAAGAATTAAAAATTAAGAATGTAGAATTCGTGTAATTCGTGCAATCAGCCTAATCTGTGAAGGTGAATCCGAAAAAAAAATCAGGCAATCTTCTGCAGCAATGTAAGTTTACGGTAGATGCCTTCTTCTATTTCAGTCAGTTCGTTGTGGCTTCCTCTTTCAACTATCTTCCCGTTTTGCATCACCAGTATTTCATCTGCTTCAATAATTGTGCTCAGCCGGTGTGCTATTACCAAAGTAGTTCTACCTTCCATTAATTTTTTCAAGGCATCCTGAACAAGTCTTTCAGATTCTGTATCCAGGGAAGATGTAGCTTCATCCAGAATAAGTATAGAAGGGTTTTTAAATACGGCTCTTGCAATACTAAGCCGCTGCCTTTGTCCGCCCGACAGCCGCATACCCCTGTCACCTATATTTGTAGAATAGCCATCTTCTGTATCGGCAATAAACTCATGTGCATTGGCAATTTTTGCAGCAGCCATTACAGCTTCCAATGTGGCTTCAGGCTTACCAAGGGCTATATTATTAAATATTGAATCATTAAACAGCACAGTATCCTGTGTAACAAAGCTCATGTGGCTCCGCAGCGATTCCATGGTAAATTCCCGTATATCAGTACCATCAATGCTTATGCTGCCCTCTGAAACATCATAAAACCGGGGTACCAGGTCAGCAATCGTAGATTTTCCCACACCAGAAGGGCCTACAAGTGCAATCGTTTTCCCTCTTGGTATTTTAAAGCTTATGTCTTCAAGTATGATCTGTTCAGTATATTTAAAGGAAACATTTTTAAACTCAATACAGCGGTTGAATTTTGCCAGGTCTGTTGCCCCGGGTTTGTCAGCCACTTCCACCGGCGTGTCAATTACCTGCAGTATTCTTTCGCCAGATGCCTGCCCTCTTTGAATATTAGCAAGGGCAACCACCATTGCTTTGGCAGGCCTTATTACCTGCGAAAAAATAGCCACAAAGGCAATGAATTCACTGGCTTTCAGGCCATCTGCCTGCCCGCCCTGGCTTTTCAGAATCAGGCTTCCTCCATAAACAATGATGGCAGCCACCACAATAACACCCGATGCTTCAGAAAATGCAGGTGCCAGTTCCCTTTTGGCAAAACCCTGCAGGCTGGCCCTCCTGTAAAAATCATTTTCTTTGCTGAACCTGTTGAGTATAAATTTTGTGGCATTAAAGGAACGGATTATCCGCATCCCCATTAATGTTTCATCAATGATGGTAAGCAGCCTGCCTACCGATGCCTGTGTATCCTGTGCCTCCTTTTTCAGCCGCTTTGTTACCAATGCAATACCCGTAGCCGATATGGGGATAATGATGAGTGTAAAAAGAGTGAGCTTAACTGAAATA